>JBFYYZ010000241.1:0-2966 GCA_041309745.1 Bacillota bacterium
CTTCCGATCTATCAAAGATTTTTACTATAGCCTCTCAGATAAAAGTATCTATAGCCGTTTTTTTTCCATTCGCCGTCACCTGCCTCATACTGAGTTGCAGAAGCAATTTGTGGTAATTGATTATACAAGGGAGATGGCTATTTTAGCAGTCAGTTCTTCCTACGGCCAGGATGTAGCGGCCGGCATGGCCCAGTACTACATTGGTGAAAACAGTTTATCGGCTGAGATCTCCATCGCGGTGCGTGATAATTTTCAGAGCAAAGGAATCGGTTTTGAGCTGCTCTCTTACCTGGTTACTGTGGCCATAAGCCAGGGGCTCCACACTTTTACTGCCGATATTCTGCCCGATAACCTGCCTGTTCTCAGGCTGATTGATAAACTGGGGCTTAAATATGAACGCAAGTGGGACAGTGGTCTGCTCCACGTAGTTATATACCTAAAGTAACTCTGAAGGGAAGTATTGATTTTTGTCCCAGAAATCTTATCAGATCAGAAAAGAAAACTTTACCTCACTAAAAAAATACGCGACCGATCAACGCCTGAATCTTATGTGGCCATCGGTATTTGTCTTGCCCTTTTGGTTGCAAACCTGGTGGGAGCAATTTAGGGAAGATGATGAGTTATTTTTGTTTTCGGTCTGGAAAGAGGAAATCCTGGTGGGTATCGCTCCCCTGAAATGTAAAGATTCAACCGCTTCATTACTTGGCAGTCCTGACGTCTGTGACTATCTTGATTTTATTATCATACCGGGGGAAGGAAAATTATTTTTCCAGGTGCTTTTAGAGATACTTGAACAGAGCGGAATTAAGAAACTGGAACTCTTTGGCCAGCGTCCTGAAGCAGTGGTCTTCGGTAGCTTTTTCGCAGAAAAACAGATTGAAGGCTGGAAGGGTTCTTTTGAGGAAGATAATTCATCATCGGAAGTTTATCTTAACGGTAGTTGGGAATCATACCTTGCTGGTCTGCATAAAAAGCAGCGCCACGAAGTGAGACGCAAGATCAGGAAGCTCGAAAACGAAACACATGGTTTTAGTTACAAGCGCTTGGCAGAAAAAGATGAAGTCATCAGCTGTATCCCTTTATTCATGAAATTATTTCTCCAGAACCCCGAGAAACAAGATTTTATGACCAGTGAGATGGAAAAATATTTCCAGCACCTGATCATCGCAGCAGCCGAAACAGGGTTGATTCGCTTTGGACTTCTTGAGATTGAGGGCCGAACTGTGGCTGCTGTGCTCTATTTCGATTATCAGGATAGAATTTATCTTTATAACAGCGGCTATGACAGTGAGTATCATTCACTAAGTGTCGGTTTGCTGGTAAAAATATTTTGCATCAGGGATAGTATCGAAAGAGGTAAGCAGGTTTTTGATTTTCTTAAAGGCCCGGAAATCTATAAAAGCCGTCTCGGCGGCAAAACCGTGCCAATCTACAAGGTCACATTGGAAAAAGCAGCACCTCCGATAGAGGGTGTATAAATCTCCCCCTCACCCTGACCCTCTCCCTCCAGGGTAGAGGGAATTGTAAAACTTTCTTTTTAATGGGGCACCCGACAACTTCCTTCCTCTCAAAGAAGTGGCTCTAAACTCCCTCCCCCTTGTGGGGGGAGGGTCGGGCGGGGGGTGAATCTTAATCAAGGAGATACGACTTGAATAATAAACTAAAAATAGCGATCTTAAGCATCCACAGCTCCCCTCTTGGCCCACTGGGAGCAAAAGACGCCGGGGGGATGAGCACCTACTTGCTCGGCCTGACGAAGGCTCTGGGTGCATCCGGCCATCTGGTAGACATTTATACCAGGGCATTAGCAGGCACAAACAACCAGGTAACTGAAGTTTCCGCCAATGTTCGCCTTGTATCAATCTATGATGGGCTAGGTTCACTCCACAAGTATGAGCTGAGACAACATGCTTGTCCACTAGCCGAAATGATTGAAGAGTTCAGGCAGCAGCACAACCTTTACTATGATCTGCTCTTTAGCCACTACTGGATCTCTGGTCTGATCGGTCAACAGTTGCAGTCTAAATGGCAGTTACCCCACCTGCTGATGTTCCACACCCTCGGGCGGGCAAAAAATGAACTTTGCCCCGGTGAGAACGAGCCTCCGGAACGCTTAGAAGCTGAAGAGAAACTGGCTTTAAGCGCCGACCTTATGATTGTGGCAGCGCAGTCTGAACGGGAAAGATTGCTAAACTACTTTAGCCTTGATCCCGATCGGGTTCAGATCCTCCCGGTTGGTATCGATCGTAATCTCTTCCGGCCGCTGGACCGCTCTTTTGCAAAGCAGAAAATTGGCCTGGGAGCTGGAAAGATCATTCTCTTTGTCGGGCGCCTTGAACCGGTCAAAGGTATTGACCTGCTCCTGGCTGCGGCTGCCCTCATCGATCCAGCTGTTGACTTTAAGGTAGTTATTGTTGGCGGCGACGATCAGGACAGGGATCTGGAAGATGCTCTTCATAAGACAGTTGATCAGTTAAATCTTGCGGATAGAGTTTATTTTGCCGGTCGCGCAGCTTACGAAAGTCTGCCTTACTATTATAACGCAGCAGCAGTAACCGTTATGCCATCTTATTATGAGAGCTTTGGCCTGGTTGCTCTCGAATCGCTGGCCTGTAATACCCCTCTGATTGCCGGTCCTGTCGGGGTGATTCCGGAACTGACTGTGATCCCGGGTAGCGAAAGCCTAGTTCATATGATTCCGGAACGTAACTCCGTCCTCTGGGCTGAGAAGATTAAACAGGTGATTTTAGCGCCCCAACGAAATTTAGAAGACGGTGCAGACCATTTGCTTGATAGCTACAATTGGCCGGTTGCGGCGGAGCGCTTTGCTGATATCAGCCGCAGCATAATTAAAAATGCGTTATAATGATGTTTAGTTTTTGAAGGAAAAGGAGCGAATAAAGTGAGTGTTACGAAAGTCGATATAATGATTATTGCCCCCCATCCTGATGATTCTGAATTTGGCG
>JBFYYZ010000242.1:0-3248 GCA_041309745.1 Bacillota bacterium
ACATCTCCTCCTCAAAAAGCATCATTAATATTTTCACCCTGGTTTCTTCCCCCATGGCTCTAAAAAAATTAATCAAACTTTTCATCATAACTTACCTTCCTCTATTAACTTTAAATATCTACATATCTAATTTTATCGATGCGTATTATTATATGAGATATACTTTGTCAAAGCAAGACTAAAATGATTTTCCGTGTTTTTCAGAAGGCAAAACTATGCTCTAAATTCATTTCAATCAGACAAGGTGTTAATCAACCAAACCAGCCTTGTGGAGGGCATAAATCTCCTGCTTATCAAAATCAGACATTAACCTGTTGATAATGACAGACATCACGATGATGCCGACCAGGCTGACCAGCCAACGGGTGATGGCAAAAGAGGTGCCGAGCGAAGTAATTTCAAAAAGAAACATGGGAATTTTCATCGTAGACCAGGCACCAAGAAATATTAAAATATTACTGAATTTTACTCCCTTCTGAATCATAATTGCCGCCAGGGGAAAAGCAGCATAGAGCGGCCCTGCAGCCGCCGCACCCAGAAACACGCTCAAGGCTAACCCGATTATTCCGGATTCTTCGCCCATGTAGCGCATGAACTGTTCGCGCGGCACCCAGACATCGAGCAGGCCAATCAGGACAAAGATCGGTGGCAAAACAGCCAACATTTGCAGAATATGACTACCAGTATTGACGGCAACCTTAAGCCCAAGATCCCAGTTAATAAAAAACAGGACAACATCAGCGATCAGTACCAGTATCAATAATAAATAGGGTTTATATTTTTTCATCTTAGCACCGCCCCAATTATTATGGCAGCAATGAAGGAAAAGAGATAAGCAAAACCATTGCGCAGAACTGTTACTTTCCAGCCAAAATATTTAGCTTCAAGTGGCGCTGTAACTGTGCCAACCATAGTTAGAGTAGAAACAAAAACCGCAATCTGCATGATGCCCGCTCCACCGGTCAGCAGCGAAGCAGCCATAGGAAAAGCCACAAAAGCAGGGATTAAGGTAATCGCACCGATTAAAGAAGTTAAAATCATGCCCCAGATCCCAGTATTTTGTCCGAGCACAGCGGTAATTACTTTCGGAGAAAGAACAGTTAAAACCAAACCGATTAAAGTAAGCACTCCAAGCAAAGCCGGCATGATATTTTCAAACGCCTTCCAGGCTTTCATTAAAGCCATCTTGGTTTTTTTCCTGTCTCTCAGGAATGAATAAACCAGAAACGAAATGGCCAGGATATATAGAATAATTTCAAACAATCCCTTCACTTCCTTCCGGGAAATTCTGATTATAGCGCTTTAAAAAGCTCTGTAACCTGTTAATTTTTTGCTGAACATGTTTGCTCCATTGGTGAATTGCTTGTCGGCCTGCCGGTGTAAGTTTATATACTCTTCTTGCCGGACCGGAGTTGGCCGTATCCCAACTTGAAGTTACCGCCTTTTCTTTTTCCAGTTTCCGCAAGTTACGATAAACCATACCCGGGTCCGGATTATCACCGAACCCTAATTCGGCAAGGCTTTCAATTAATTCATACCCGTATGTCTCCTTTTCGTGCAGCAAGATCAATAAACACGGTTCAAGAAAACGTTCCATCCTGGGGCCACACATACAAACCGACTCTTTTTTTGTCATTTTTTGTCTCCAGATCTTCTCTATACTTAGTCAAAATATTTTTCAATTATTAATTCATCGAATCTAGAGTAGATCGATGAACCTGTATCGCCAAAATTGATAATCGCTGATCTGCCGTGATGCTTCGTGAAGCTTGAGCCGGCACCACAACTATGTCGCCGGGCGTTAAGGATTTCACCACATCGCTTGCTTTAATACTGCCTGAACCTTCAACGACGTAAAAGATCATTTCACTCTGCATAATGCATGGTGAAATAGTTACGCCAGTTTCAACACCGATAGTTACCAGTTTGTAGTGAGGATCAATAATCAGATCGCGTTTTACCGGCTCGTTTTTCTTATAAGATATTTCATCAAACAGGTGAAATATTTTCATGTTAACTCTCCTTATATGTATTTAACATATAGATGTAATTAACACATTATACGCCCGGAATCGACAAAATGCAAGAAAAACAGGACTCCATTTAAAAAAGCTTAAGAGTCCTGTTTACAGTTTGGCATTGAGCATTTTTAGATTACCAGATTGCCGAATAACAGTCCTGACAATGTTGCCATAATCACGACAAGCGATACAAATACAACTGTTTTTTGGGTGCCTATCACTGATCTGATCACTAGCATGTTAGGCAGGCTGAGGGCCGGGCCGGCTAAGAGTAGTGCCAGCGCCGGTCCTTTACCCATGCCTGCGCCGAGTAGTCCCTGCAGGATCGGTATTTCGGTTAGTGTGGCAAAATACATGAAGGCACCGACTACTGAGGCTACCAGGTTAGCCCGAAGGCTGTTACCGCCGACGAGCGCTTCAATGTAGCGAACCGGAATCAAACCGGCATCGGTCCCCGGACGTCCCATCAAAAGTCCAGCCACGAGCACACCGGCAAAGAGCAAGGGCAGGATTTGTTTGGCAAAATCCCAGGTGGTGTTTACCCAGTCTTTGCGCTCTTCCTGTTTAAACCACTTAACCATGATAAAGGCAAGAAAGGCGAGTAAAGCGAAAACCACCGGCCATTTTACTGTATACAGTGCATTATAAAAACCAACCGGTTCAGCGGGCTGGCTCCAGGTGGCAAAGATCAGAATTAGAACGAGGGTGAGGAAAAAGAGGATATTCTGTACCGGGCTGCGGGTTTCACTTAGATCTTCGTCCATCCCAGCCATCTGCGATGCCAGGCGGTTTTGATCGTCTTTGCGGTAAATGAAAGCCATGAGCAAACCGATTACTACTGCAAATATTACCGCCCCTACAGCCCTGGCCAAACCAAGTTCCCAGCCAAGCACCCGGGCAGTCAGCACAATAGCTAATATATTAATAGCCGGCCCGGAGTAGAGAAATGCACAGGCCGGTCCAAGACCGGCTCCTCGCCGGTAAATACCGCTGAAAAGCGGTAAAACCGTGCAAGAGCAAACGGCGAGGATTGTCCCGGATACAGAGGCTACTGAGTAAGCAACGATCCTGCTGGCTCCACTACCGAAATATTTGATGACCGACCCCTGAGATATAAAATTGGCAATCGCTCCGGCAATAAAAAAGGCGGGAACCAGGCAGAATAGAACATGTTCCCGGGCGTACTCCTGCAGCAGGTGAAAGGCTTCAATGATTGCCCCGCCAATC
>JBFYYZ010000243.1:0-2929 GCA_041309745.1 Bacillota bacterium
TATGAGTTACACCTACCAACGCGCAGAGCCGCTATCAAATGAACAATTGCAGGAATTAGTAATTCGATTGATGGATCAAGGGGTCACGAAGCAACTGATGCCCTAACGCTGACATTTTTTCAAGCGGATAAACAAGTTAAGATGACGTGTGCATTTGATACATTCATTATGAAGAAACTCTTGCTCAGCTTATGATAGATACATATTTTAAAGCGTAAGGCAAAGCGGGTTGCGTTTGAGCGAAAATCCCTGGCGCCGCTTTTGGGCAGCCAGGACCAGAGCAAAGTTTATCAAGCACAGGGGGACGGTTCTTCTGTGTTGCAGATGCATCCGCATTATGCCAGTTTGTTGAAGAGTTGCGAAATGCCAAGAGGTGCGAGGGGAAAAGCAGTTCCGCTGTTTATCATTTGGTTGCTCAGCAAAACCAGCTCAAAGCAGGAATTGGAGAAAACATTCAAGAATACCCGTGGAACAGTTACCCAGGAGGGACGCTTGATGAAAAGTTTCATTGTCGAGAACCAGTTTTGGGAATATTTATAGCCTTGGCGGAATGGTAAGCGATCTTAATGGGGTCGGGTCTGGAATGATTAGTTTTTGCAAAGTGAATATTCTGGAGGTGCAAGGTTTGAGTGATAAAAATTTATCTTTCCTGGGGACAAGTGATTATATTGCTTCCCAGGAGCTTCAAAACAGTGTTAATGTAGCTGTGGCGCTTGGCCGCCCCCTGTTGATAAAAGGTGAACCGGGTACAGGTAAAACTATGCTGGCCAAAAGCATTGCTGATGGGTTGGAGAAAGAACTGCTTATATGGAACATCAAGTCGACTACAAAGGCTAAAGATGGCTTATATATTTACGATACTATTCAAAGGCTTTACGACAGTCAGTTCGGGGATCATAACGTTGCCGATATTTCCTATTATATTAAAATGGGCAGGATCGGTGAGGCTTTTAGATCTCCAGAGCAGGTTGTTTTGTTGATTGATGAGATCGATAAAGCTGATCTGGAATTTCCGAATGACCTGTTGTGGGAGCTGGATATTATGAACTTTTACATTCCCGAAACAAAAGAAACGGTGGAAGCACGACATCGCCCGATAGTGGTTATAACCAGTAATGCGGAGAAAGAACTGCCCGATGCTTTTTTGCGTCGCTGTATCTTCCATTATATAGCATTTCCAGATGCGGAGATGATGAACCAGATTGTAAATGTTCATTACCCTGAGCTTAAGCGCAAACTGCTTGATGAAGCCTTAGAGACTTTTTATTGGCTTCGATCGGTTGGTGGGTTACAGAAAAAGCCCAGTACCAGTGAACTTTTAGATTGGGTACAGGCTTTGACTGTTGGCGGTATTACACCGGAACAGGTGAGGAAAGAATTGCCTTTTCTCGGTGTATTGATTAAGAAAGATCAGGATTATGAGGCAGTGTTACAGAGGTTGCACCAGGAAGGGAAAGAGGTAAAACCGGTTACTGGAATGCAACGCAGTTGGTGATCCGGTGGAGCAATAGAATACGATGTTCATAAACTTCTTTTACCAGTTAAAGGCTTACCGCATACCGATCTCGATAACCGAGTGGATGCTATTTGTGGAAGCGCTGTCAAAAGGTATGGCGCATTCAAGCCTGGTTGGTTTTTATTATCTGGCCAGGGCTGTTTTAGTAAAAAACGAAGCCTATTATGACCGTTTCGATATGGCATTTTACAGTTATTTTCGCGGGGTGGAAACCCCGGTTGAATTGATGGAATCGGTTTTACAGTGGCTTAAACATGCTCTACCAGCTTTAAAGTTATCACCTGAAGAGCGCCGCCTTTATGAGGAATGGGATCTTGATGAATTGCGTCAACAGCTTGAAGAACGCCTGCGTGAACAAAAAGAAGAGCATCATGGCGGCAGCAAGTGGATCGGGACCGGGGGCACTTCTCCTTTTGGTCATTCGGGTCAACACCCTGCAGGGGTAAGGATCGGCGGCGAGTCGCTGAACAGATCAGCCGTCCAGGTGGCAGCTCAGCGTAACTTTAGAGGATACCGGTCTGATGCAATTATTGGAGTCCGGCAGTTTGAGATTGCCCTGCGTAAGCTGCGTCAGCTAAGCAGCAAAGTGGAAGGACCGCTTGAAGAGCTGGATTTAGAAGAGACGATCAACAAAACAAGCGATAAAGGCGGGTTGCTGAACTTAGTCTGGGCCAGGAGCCGGAAAAATACTGTAAAAGTTGCACTGCTGATGGATTCAGGCGGCTCAATGGATCCTTACAGCAGGTTGTGCAGTCAATTGTTTACAGCCATGAATCGAACCAGTCACTTTAAGGATCTGCGTTTTTTCTATTTTCATAACTGTATCTATCAGCACCTTTATCATGAACCGTCTTGCATTTTGAGAGATTCTATCCGAACCGAGGATTTTTTGCGCATGATTGGACCAGAGTACAAGATAATACTGCTCGGAGATGCAAGTATGGCTCCCAGTGAATTGACCATGCCCGGGGGAGCAATTGATTACAGCTATCATAATTACGAAACAGGTATAACTTGGTTAAAGCGCGTAGCAAATCATTTTAACCACACTGTATGGCTTAATCCTATTCCTGCTCCATTTTGGGAGCGGGGCTTGGGCAATTATACAATCCAGGTAATCCGCGAAATCTTTCCCATGTTTGAACTATCCCTGGAAGGCCTCGAAGCTGCTATAAAAAAGCTGAAAGGGCCAAGGCAAATCTAACAGCAAAATAATTGGGGTCAGGGCTTCTTCTTACGGGTTGACCTTACAATAATAAGCATCATCAGCAGAAGCAGTGCCCCTGCGCCGGCGTAGAATGCCCAGTTCAAGCCCGCATCATCCTGGCGCTCATCTTCCGTGTTCAAGTCCACACTGTCCTGGTTTCCATCTTCAACGTTTAATTCCGCGCTGGCTTGGTGACCATATTCCAC
>JBFYYZ010000244.1:0-6351 GCA_041309745.1 Bacillota bacterium
CGGTTTGGGTAAATCTTCTCTCGGATCGCGGCCCGGTTTTCTGAATTCCTCCAGAATATCCCGGACAGTGGGCTCGCCAGCGCCAAAAACAGCAGCCAGCTCGGAAACAAGCTCAGTTCTGGGAGCGGCAATTTTTTGCGGTGAACCAAGATCGTCGGTATCTAAGCCGAGTTTTTCCATCATTTTCCGGGCCAGTTCATAAGATTCGGGATGAACCGCACTGCGCTCAAGGTACTCCGGGCTTTCAGGTAGGCGTAGAAAACCGGCACACTGCTTAAAAACTTTCGGTCCCAGACCGGTTATGTCCAGCAAGTCAGCACGCGAACTGTAAGCTCCATTCCGGTCACGATGTTCGATAATCCGACCGGCAACCGTGCTGTTAATGCCGGCCACGTAAGAAAGCAGGGCAGCCGAAGCACTGTTTAAATCCACACCAACACTGTTCACACAGCTCTCCACAGTTCCGGCCAGAGAGCTTTCCAGCTCTTTGGCCGGCATATCGTGCTGGTATTGACCTACACCGATTGCCTTCGGTTCTATTTTAACCAATTCGGCCAGGGGATCCTGGAGCCTTCGGGCAATTGATACGGCGCTGCGCTCCGCCACATCAAGGTCTGGGAATTCTTTGCGGGCCGCCTTTGAGGCGGAATAAACACTGGCTCCGGCTTCGTTTACGATGGTGTATTCAACAGCCGGCTTCTCTTCTTTGATCAAGGCAGATACAAAAGCTTCGCTTTCGCGCGACGCTGTGCCATTTCCAATGGCAATACAATCTATCTGATGCCTGTCAATCAGATCGATCAGCCTATCCTTGGCGCCCGCCCGGTCGTTGCGCGGAGCCGTGGGGAAAACCGCTGTCGTTTCGAGCAGGCTTCCGGTCTCCGACACAGCCGCCAGTTTACAGCCGGTCCGAAAACCGGGATCCCAACCGAGCACCCGTCGGTTGCGAACAGGTGACAACAACAGGCGTTTTTTTAGATTGGCCTGGAAAACTGTAAGAGCTCCGGCCACCGCTTTCTCCAGCAATGCCTGCCACAGTTCCCTTTCCAGTGCTGGGTGCACCAGGCGTTTCAGACTGTCAGAAGCTGCACCTGCAATCAGACCCGCACATTCCTCGTTACATTCATCTTGAATGTAAACCGCAGTAATGATCTTCAGAGCTGCTTCATCTTCCGCCTTAATTTTAAAATCAAGTGCTTTTTCTTTGATACCGCGGTTAATGGCCAGGACCCGGTGATCTTTTATCTTGGTCAGCGGTTCACTGTATTCACTGTAATCATCGTATGTTTTATCCTCAGCCTGCGCTTTTTTCCGGACCTCAACCGACGCCATTTTATGGTAAAGCCTGCGCAGGGCTTTGCGCACTGCCGCATTATCGGAGATCATTTCGGCGATAATATCAGATGCGCCCTGCAATGCAGCTTCAACTGTAAGCAGATCCTGATCACTGCCCAGATATTTAACCGCTTCCTGGCGGGGATCAATGTGGCCGTCGAGAATAAACTGTGCCAGCGGTTCCAAGCCTTTTTCGCGGGCCACCGAAGCCCTGGTCTTCTTTTTGGGCCTAAATGGCCTGTAGAGGTCGTCAAGTTCGGTGACTGTTGCTGCCGCTTCAAGTTTTTCCTGCAGTTCCGGAGTTAAAACTCCCTGTTCATCGATCAGGCGAATCACATCCAACCGTCGCTCTTCGAGATTGCGATACTGGGTTAATTTTTCCTGCAGCAGGCGCAGCTCCTCATCAGTAAGCCCGCCGGTCATCTCCTTGCGGTAGCGGGCAATAAAAGGCACCGTGTTGCCCTCATCGAGCAACGTGGCGCTCTGACTGATCTTATTAACAGCTATCCCTGTTTCCCTGCTGATCCGCTTAAAAACCTGATCCTGCATTACTGACCCCCTACCCTGTTCTTCTATATTCAACTTTCTCTCACCGGCACCTCTTCAATAGATGGAACTTCATCCGGACTGGGATCAACTCCGGGATCGGGATCCGTTTCGGACTCGGGATCCGGAGGCAATTCCGGCTCAGATTCCTCTTCGGGGTCCGGTTCGGGATCCGGCACAGGCTCAGGCTGCTCTTCCGGTGGCGGCAGTTCTTCGGGGATTGGCTCTGGAATAAACTCCGGTTCCTCATCAGGAGAGGACTCGGGAGCAACTGGCCCCGGCAGGTCTGGCAGATCAAGCCTCTCTACCTGCAGGCCGAAAACCCGCTCGATTATATCCAAGCGGTAATCATCATCGATATAAAGAAAATAGATATTGCTTCCATCCCTGTTTGAAAGTTTCCCTTCGCCTGCAAACACATTGCCTTCAATCATGTCATAGTCGAGTCTGAAACCGAACAGGCCAAGAGCCAATAGCTGCAAAGTATTAAATGAGGTCTCTATGTTGCTTTCGACAGCCCGGTAAAAGGCAGGCAGCGAAATGATCCCTCTCGGTGAGAGCAGCTGGCTGAAGAGGGCAATTAAAGCTTTCTGTTGCCTCTGGGTTCTTCCCCTTTCACCACCCAGGTTGTCAGCCCTGCTACGTACATACTGCATAAAAGCTGCTCCATCTAAACGCTGTCGACCTGCTGCAACCAGGATATCGCCCCTACCGTAGTTGGAGCGAACATCGTTTTCAACCTCAATCACTACACCTCCAACAGCGTCCACGATCTCTCTCGCTCCATCCATATCAACAATGAGGTAAGCATGGATCGGAATTACGCCGATAAAATCCTCGATAGTCCTGATGACCGTATCAAGGCCGCTCTGGTGGCGATCCTCACCTTCAGCCTTCCGGTAATAGCCGTACATGTAAGAGTGGTTTATCTTATCGTAGGTGTCGGAGCCGCTGATTCTTACATAACTGTCACGCGGAATGGAGGCCAGTGATACCTCGTGGGACGAAAAATCAATAGCCGCGATCATAATAGTATCGGGTCGAAAAAGGCTCATATGCTCCTCGCGGTTTGCCGACCGGTCAAAACCAAGCAGCAGTAGGTTAAAGGTCCTGCCCCTAAGGTAATTAATTCCCTCGACCGAGGAAACAACAGGTTTTCCGGTAAAAACCATCTCCGGAAAAAAACCGATCAGCAACAGGACAATGAAGGACACCATAAAAATAAAAAGCAGTAGTTTCTTTAAAAAAGAACCTTTTCTTTTTTTTCTGCTTTTCCTTGCCACCATCAACTGCTCCTCAAAACTGCCTCAACCATCAGCACAAGGCGAGTTTAAAATAAATGAACTTATAATTAATATGTCGTTATTTTTGATAGTGGCAGGAAGCGCAGAACAACGCGGCCCTGGATATTCGCTAGCGGCACCGGACCGATCTGCCTGCTGTCACTGCTGTGATTGCGGTTATCACCGAGGAGGTAAACAAAACCATCCGGAACTACCACCGGGTCATGTTCGCTGGCCATCTTGCTCTTGATATAGTCCTCTTGTAAAAGTACGCCATTCCGATAAACGCTGCCCATGATAAATTCGAGGCTGTCACCTGGAAGACCGATTACCCTCTTTACCCACATATGATCTCTTTCCTGTTGGCTGAAAAGCGCCAGCAAGGGGCTTTCAATGAAACGATCTAAAATGGTTCGCTGCCGTTCAATCCTACTGTCTATAATTATTATATCACCATACTCCGGGGTAGCCCCCAAGAGGTAGGGAGTGAGAAAGACCAGCACCCGGTTGCCTTGACGGTCAAACGTCGGCTCCATCGATCTGTCGATAATATCATAGGTTTGAATAACCAGAACACTAACTGCCACAGTAACTACAATAATCAAGATAATTTGCTTGACCCAGGATACCAGGCTGGATTCCGGTTTCTTGTCTCTCATTGGCAGTACAACTCCTTCTGCTATTTTTTAAAAAAGCTGCCTTGCTGTGATAGCTTCATCAATCTTAAGGCCGATAAGACCTCCGTTGATTATAGCATCCCGGGTTAAAAACCGCACCACGCGGATAGTGACAATCAGCTATCGAAAAGTTTATTCTGGAGAGCATAAATCGCGAGCTGGGTGCGGTCGCGCAGGTTCAATTTTTCAAGCAGGTGGGTAACATGAGTTTTAACGGTGCGTTCACTGATGAATAGCTGTTTACCAATTTCTTTATTGCCCAGACCGTGGGAGATCAGCTCTAAAACTTCCATCTCACGCGGGCTGATCTGATCTGTAACGTCGGTGCTGTTTTTATTACCGCCAACTTCCTGCAACATCTTTGCTGCAGCAATAGGATGCAGGGTCGGGTTACCGGCGGCGGCATTGCGGATTGCCTCCGAAAGATTTGCGGCAGCAACATCTTTAAGCAGGTAAGAAAGCGCCCCGGCCTTGATTGCAGGCAGCACTAGATCGTCTTCCACTTTGCTGGTTAAAACAATAACTATAGATTGAGGGCTTTCCTCCAGGCATCTCCTGGTGCCCTCCACCCCGTCAACACCGGGCATTAAAAGATCCATCAATATTATATCCGGTTTTAAGCGTCCGGCCAGCGCTGCTGCCTCGGCGCCATCTGCCGCTTCGCCAACCACTTCTAAATCCGGTTCGGTTTCAAGATAGTATTTTAAACCTTCACGGACCATGCCGTGATCGTCTACCAGCATAACTGATATCATTGTCATTCACTTCCCTTTTCAGCTAAGGACAGCGTTATCGTAAGTTTGGTTCCCCGGCCGGGTGCGCTGTCGATTATAACCTGGCCACCGATGGCGGCAGCTCTTTCCCTAATTCCGGAAATCCCGACTGCTGTCATATTGACCGGAGTCTGAGGATCAAAGCCTGTGCCGTTATCGCCTACCTGCATCTCGACTAAATCAGCTTCCTTTAGCAGAAGAATTTCAACCTTCTCTGCCTTGGCATGTTTGCTGATATTGTGCAGCGCTTCCTGGGCAATCCGGAAAAGACCTTCTCCCTGTTCGCCGGTGAGGTTAATTGCGGAATCGATCCGGTCAATCAAGGTCCAACCTTCCCGCTCAGCCAGTTTAGTAGAATACTCCTGAAGAGCCTTACCCAGACCTACCTGATCCAAACTAATCGGTCTGAGTTGCAAAATCAGTTCCCGAATCTGACCGTGTGCCTGACGTGCTATCAGCTCCAGGTTTTCGCCCTCCGTAACTAATGCCTCACTATTTTCAACGGTACTCTCTATTTTTTTCCTTAAGGCTGCGGTTCTCATCGCCAGGACAAAAAGCTGCTGGTTAACTGTATCATGAAGATCGCGAGCCAGCCGCATTCTCTCTTCAAGAGCTACGCCACGCCCTGCTTCTTCAGTAAGGAGCAGATTTTTTTCAGCCAGGGTTTTCAAAGCGCCGACTGCCTCTTCCAGCTGAACCGCCATCAGGTTAAGTTGTTCTTCCAGCCAGCCTACTTCATCCTCAGGGCCTCTCTCCACCCGGGCTTGATAATCACCGCGGGCAATGCATCCGGCCATCCGACCGGCTTCCCAGAGGCGAAGTTTCACTGAGCGGGTAATCAGAGACCCGGTAATTGCCGCTAAAAAGCCGACGAGTGTTCCGCTGAACAGGGCAACAATCACAGCAACTTGCTGCTGTGCGCCAAAGTATACGGCAGCAAAATAGACAGATAAAGTCACCAGAGCGCTGATGGCGCCGGCAGCAAGACAGATCGCCGCCAGGCGCCACTGCAAACCAAAACTGCGCTCACCGCTCATTTAACAACTCCTGCCAACGCCGGCAGATAGAGAATCTCCATTTCACCGATACCCAGTATTGCTTCAATCTTCAGAGTCGCCTCTGCTCCTCCCACTTCGATAACGCGGGTCAGATCAAGCCCTGAAATACCGGTGCGCTCATCTTCAAAAAGACGCAGTTCGCCAACCCTGACCACAGCTTTAATCTCCAAGTTTACACCACCCGGCACCCTGACCGTAACCTCACCCATTCCGACCTTGACCAGTATCCTGTGCAAACCCGGCCTGATATCGGCTGTTGTTAAGTCGATTACCACATCGCCTATACCGTGGTGAAATTCCTGATCACTGTCTAAGATCCATGGCGCCCGGCCGTGATATAGATCGCCGATGTGACCAAATTTTGAACACTTTTTCCAGCCATCATTTTCAGCAGCCTGGCCAGACCAGCAGGTATTCTTGCCCTTGAAACGATCACCCAACAATATAGACAGGCCGATCGCCACCAGAATCAAAGGCCAGCCATAACGGGCAATATCACCGCCGCCAATGGTCAGGATTTCGGCATTCTTCAGGATGCTGAACAGGCCGATGGATCCTACCCAGAGCCCTAAGCCAAGCAAAACCCAGGAGGCCCAGCCAAAGCTGAGGCTTTCCCAGATAATCACCACCCCGAGCAGCAGTAGCACAACCGGCCAAAAAGCAAGGCCAAAATTGTATA
>JBFYYZ010000245.1:0-7912 GCA_041309745.1 Bacillota bacterium
AAAAAAAACAATAGCTTTTATCGTCGGGGCGTAGCGCAGTTTGGTAGCGCACTTGGTTTGGGACCAAGGGGTCGAAGGTTCGAATCCTTTCGCCCCGACCACTATAAACAAAGGGTTGGCGAGTATTATAGCCAGCCCTAAAGTTTTTAATTAGCACCGAAGTACACTCTTTATAACTAAAAAAAGATGGGGGCCTTTATACCCCCGTCTTTATGTTTTTAATACCGTTAAAGCTTTTGCTACTACTCCGGCAAAAGTGAAGCTATCAGGGACTCAACTTTGTCAGAAGCATTTCTTTTCATATTATCCGTCACGCTTGAGTATACATCCATTGTAAATGAAGCGGAATGGTGCCCTAAATTTTCTTGTATAGTTTTAATATCTACGTTCTCTTGTAAACAGATGGTCGCAAATGTATGACGAACTGCGTGAAAAGGTATTATCTTAATGCCAGCTTTAATTAAGGTTAAGCATTCTTCATATACCGACTTATTATTTTTTGCATTCTCAAGGAGCAGAAAAAACCCGCATTTGATGTTAGATTCTTAGCTTTAAAATCAATTTTATTAATCATAATTTTGACCCCTCTTTACCCCGGTTTGACTTTATTCCACAGTTTGGGATCGCCTTTGAGTCGGCCCAGGAGGTTTAACAAAAAGGGCACGGTTGCTGCACCGTGCCCTTTACTTAGTGCCGTAATGCCTTTTATCATATTCAGAAATCTGTTGAAGTTTCTAAAGAGCTCCAGGCCAGACCGATGGTGGAAAGGTAGAGGCTGAGACCCGCTGCCACTGTCAAAACCCCCTGCACACTGAATTGCCCGTACGAAGAGCTTAACAGCAGGTACCACCACATCACGCCGATATCATAAATGTTTGAGAACATGTAAATAAAGAAGAAGAACACTGCGTTACTGATCAGCACTACTACAAGATTAATGATGCGACCGCCCCAGCCCCTTGCCGAGTTGATAAGCGGCCACAGGTAGGCCGGTAAAAACAGGAATACCACTGCGGCAAAGCCGCCCTTGCCCACCCAGGCCACCATGGCCAGAAGCATCAGCAGGGTCAGCACCGCCAGCTTACGGCTATCCCAGTCTCCAACCGCCGAAACCCGGTGTTTGGCGGTAAAATGCCGGAACAGTAGGAAAGTAACCACCATAACGGCCAGGATAATCAGAACCGGCAGATACTGCGGGTTATAAAGAACCGGATCTTTCTGGGTAGCCGGGTAGAGTTCGTAGCGGTACATCAGATCTGTATAGGGCAGAATCTTTAAAATGATAAACCCGACTAGAGCAGCAACGAAAAAAGCAGCCCAGCGTAAAAATTCAGCTTTTACCGCAGCTGTGTTTAGCTTACCGGCTCCCTTCAGGCCCCGGTAACTGCTCACCAGAGCATAGCCTAAGGGGGCAAAGAAGAGCAGCTGCAGCAGCGCCACCGACCAGTTTGGCAGATAGCCATCACCAAATTTGAAGTAGTACATGCTCTCTGAGGGTATCTCTGGCAGCTCATCAATAGCTCGCAGGGTGCGCTCGATGGAGCGGCCGTAATAGCCCATCACATCTACCCGCAATTTATCGATGGTGTCTTCCGTAGTGTGAAAGTAGCGGGTCTGGGTCTCTGCGTCCACCGGTGATGTTCCCAGGTTGGTTGCCGGGATGCCGGCCTTTAAGATTACCCCGGCCTCTGTGGGAGCGATAGCCACCGAGCGCTCGATCCACTCAAAGAGTCCCTTCGAGTTGGCTGCCGGCCCCTCCTGCTCCATGGCCCGCAAGGTCAGCTCCCGCAGCCAGAGGGGGGTATAACCCTGCTGCAGCCCCATGGATCGTTGGGAAATAACCCGCATCTCACCCATATTCATGAAATCAAGGGCGATGGCCGCTACCACATTGTCTATCTCTTCAAACTGATCTAAAAACCGGACCATACCGGCCATGGCCCCGTACTCTTCGCTGTCGCTCATCAGAAAAATGATGGAACGGTTGTGCTTTTCCGCCGAAAAGATCCGGGCGAGCTCCAGGGATGCCCCGACACTGGAGGCATTATCTGCCGCACCCTGAGTGACATAGGGGGGTATATCGTAGTGGGCTATAAGCAGGATGTATTCGTCAGGATAAAGCTCCCCCCGGCTGATACCGTATACGTTCTGCTGACCCTCAACTACCTCGTCTTTAACATACTGGGAGAATTCCTGGGTATAAACCTCCAGGCCGAAACCTTCCAACTGCTCTCTCAGCCATATTGCAGCATCCTTGCCGTCTTGATGCCATATATCTCGCTGGGGATACTTAGTAACCAGCTCTTCCAGGTAACCGAACCCCGACTCTTCATCAAACAATGGCTCTACTGCTGAAACGGGGGCTTCAGGCAGCGGCTGTGACATGATAAAGGCCCCTGCCACCAAAACGACTAAAGTTAAAACCACTAAAAGGATATAGATGCCTGTTTTCATTGCCAGTTCAGCCTCCGATCTAAGTTTAGTTGGCTTCTAAGATACCATCGCTTCGATTTTTTTCATGATACTGGAGATATCCTTGCCATATTCCGGAGAACCGTCAACAACCAGGTAGCCCAGTTTCATTGCTTCAACATTATCAATCTGTCCGGTCAAGACCATAAAGGCTCCTTCAGTTCCGGAAAAAATCATGTGAACAAAAGGTTTTCGTCTCGTATAATAGCCTTTGCCGGCTTTAGTTCTTCCTTTTTTAACTCTGAGGTAAACAGCAGGGCCTTCCGGAGAAACAGACCACTGGAAAATGCGATCGGGCATTTCCCGTGTAAAGTTTTTCATATCATCGTCTCCGGCGCGATTTAATTGTGAGAGGGCGACAGAGATAAAGTAGAGCAGCATTTTAACTTTGAGGGCTTTTCCCTGTGGATCTTTTGGTATTTTTGTTGGCAGCAGCAAGGTCAGACCCAGCATAAGCGGTAGAAAGCCAAGTAGTGTGGGTAAGTTTTTTATCGCACCGCTAATTCTGGGCAGGGCAATTTTGCCTGTCATCAGGGCGTTAAAAGCTGCGGCATTTTTAAATCGAAAGTCAAGTTCAGGGTGATTATATCTGCCCCTGAAATAGTCAAGTTTGCCATCGGTGAATTTTAGGTGACAGGCCAGTTCAGGGTCATCTATAACCTGGAACTGGATGACCCGGTTCCATCCCCGGTATTTTGCGGCCAGCGCCGGTTTTTCTTCGACCAGGACTTTAGCCAGGGGGAGAGCTGCGTTCATTAACAGCGTTGCAGTCATTCTTTGCTTTTCAGGCATTAGGCGCTAACCTCCTCCTAAACTTCATCTTCCCAGTCATCGTCTTCTTCAACTTCTTTGCCCAGTAATTCACCAACAGCTTCGATGATTCCCGCGGCATCAATTTTGTAGAGGTTGTAGAGATCGTCTGTTTGACCGACAATGGCAAAAATGTCGGGAATACCAAGACGCTTAAGGCGGCACGATTTGCCCTCTTCGGTGATCACTTCAGCTACAGCGCTGCCGAGCCCGCCTACGATGCTGTGATTTTCTACGGTGATTATTTTACGGGTATCGTTGACTGCTTCGATTATTGCTTCGCGATCGAGAGGCTTGATGGTATGCATGTTGATAACCCTGACTTCTATACCCTGATTTTCTTTTAAGGTTCTGGCTGCTTCTACGGCCTGGAGGACGCAGGGGCCACAGGCTATGACTGTGATATCAGAACCCTCGTGCATGGTTACCGCTTTTCCGATTTGGAAGCCGTAGTTTTCATTTTCATAAACAGTCTGTTCAAAGCCGCGACCTATGCGCATGTATACTGGCCCGGGGTAGTCGACACAGGCACGGACTGCATTTGCTGTTTCGAATCCGTCAGCTGGGGCAATCACGGTCATATTGGCAAAAGAGCGCATAACCGCGAGGTCTTCTGTGCAGTGGTGGGTAGTACCCGCCGTGCCAAAAGAGAGGCCGGAATGGGTAGCAATAATTTTACAGTTAAGATTTTGATAACAAATATCAGTCCTTACCTGTTCTCCGGCACGCAGCGCGGCAAAGACGGCAAAAGTTGAAACAAAGGGAATAAAGCCGGCCAGGGCCAGCCCCGATGCTATACCCATCAAATTTTGCTCGGCAATACCGACATTAAAGAACCTTTCAGGATGCTTGTCTCCGAATTTGCCAATTTTAGTTGACTTGGCCAGGTCGGCTGTCAGGGCGACAATCTCTTTTCTCTCTTCTCCGAGCTTGGCCAGAACATGGCCGTATATTTCTGTAGGGGTCATGTGATCGGTATCATAAACGCTGTAAGTTAAACCCGATTGTTCAGTCATTTTAATCCTCCTCTCTTAAATTTCTATGCTTTTCCATAGAGACGATCAATTGATTTTAAAGCCTCTTCGGCCATTTTTGTATCAAGCCCGCCGTAATGCCATTCCGGCTTTCCTTCCATGTAATCAACGCCTTTGCCTTTTACGGTGAGGCAATTAATAACGGTCGGTTTGTCAGTGGTTAACTGCGCTTTCTCTATCGCTTCAGCCAGCTGCCTAAAGTCGTGCCCATCTACTTCAAGAACATTCCAACCAAAACTGGCCCATTTGTCTTTGATCGGTTCTATAGCCATTACCTCTTCAGTGCAGCCATCGATACAGTGTTTATTGCGATCTATAAAACCGGTTAGATTGTCAAGTTTGAAATGGCTGGCAGCCATCGCGCCTTCCCAAATGCTTCCCTCGGCCATTTCACCGTCTCCCATGATGCAGTAGGTTCGCCAGGGTTTCTTGTGTAGTTTTGCTCCCATTGCCAGCCCCACGGCGATCGGCAGTCCATGGCCGAGCGAGCCGGTCGAAGCATCAAGGCCTTTAACTTTATGGCGGTCTAAGTGCATCCCGAAAGGCGAACCGGTGTGGTTGAATTTTTTAAGGAGCTCCCCTGAAAAATAACCTTTTTCTGCGAGGACAGGGGCGTAACCGACACCGCCGTGCCCCTTGCTGAGGACCAGCCTGTCTCTTTCTTCCCATTCTGGGTTCTGCGGGTCAATATTCATGTAATGGAAGTAGAGAATTACTAGGATATCGGTCTGGCTGAGGCCACCTCCTATGTGGCCTCCACCGGCCCAGAGCGTGGTCTGGACAATGCTGCGCCTGATCTTCCAGGCAGTTTCAGTTAAATACTCCAGCTCTTTATCTGTCAAAGCCATGGTTTATTGCCTCCTTCTGTGGTCACTTTTCTAGCTCAGTGAAGCTTTTACTGTTTTCATAGCCGCTTCGGCATGGTTTAATGTTTCATTAATATCTTTTTCTTCGTGGGCTGCCGATAAAAACCAGTTATGGTGAGGATGGAAAAAGGAACCTCTTTTGGTTACCTCTGAACAAAAGATCTGGTTTAGATAGAGGTTTGGATCTTCTTTGAAATGAATAAAGGGTATGGCCGGAGGGCCGGAAGGTGAGATCTCGATTCCGTGGCGATTGCCGATCTCTACCAGTCCATTAATAAGCATTTTGCCCATTCTTTCAATTTTTTCAACAGCATTGATCTCCTTGAGATTTTTTAGGGTAGCTAAAGAAGCTGCCATGGGAACCGCTGACATCCAGAATGAACCGGTATAGAATACTTTTGCTGCTGCGTTCATTAAGGCTTTTTTACCTACACAGGCGGATATCGGATAGCCGTTCCCCATTGCTTTGCTAAAACAGATCAGGTCGGGTTCGAAACCGAAAAATTCACCTGAACCTCCCAGGCTCAATCGAAAGCCGGCTCTGACATCATCAAGGATTAGAACAATACCTTCTGAACGGCAGATACTTTCAAGGCCCTTCCAGTAGCCGGGAGCCGGCATAACCTGCTCTCCAAATGTGATGTGGTGGTAGGGCATGGCGATGAATGCAGCTATCTGATCACGGTGCTTTTTGACCAGCTGCCGGAAGCCCTCAAGGTCGTTCCATTCTACTTTTAAGATGTTGGTATGGTCTTCCGCCGTAATTCCACCGTGCCCGAAGCCTGTACACCAGGGAGCCACACCGTGGTAGTGGTTGCGTATGGTTACTATTTTTTTGCGGTTGGTGTGGGCGCGGGCTGCCAGAGTGGCATAAGTGGTCATATCACCCCCGTTTTTGGCGAAAAAAACCCAATCGGCGATTGGGATGAGGTTAACCATGTATTCTGCCAACTCGACCATAATCGGGCCGGGGTGATTGGTGGTGTCTGCTAACGCTTGCTGTTCAGCGGCTGCTTTGTCGACTATTTTATGCTTGTAACCCAAAATCATCGGGCCGTAGCCGCACATGTAATCGATAAAATCGTTGCCGTCAATATCAGTATAGCGGCAGCCTTCCGCTTTTAAGGTGTAGAACGGGTAAGAGCCGGGAACCATCAGCGTTGGTGACATGTGGCCGTAAATTGCCCCGGGAATAACCCGGGAAGCTCTTTCAAAAAGCTCTGCACTTTTAACAAATTGGTATCCGCTGCTTTCGGCTTCAGCCATTTTACTCCTCCTCATGTTGGATGCGAACCGGGTTTACTTATAATGTTAATCGGCCATGTAGATGGAAAGACGGTCCAGGATCGGGTTTATCCCATCTATTAAAGGAATCAAGCCTCTTATTTTAATTTTACCGCTTCCGATTGCGGCATATTGATCTAAGGTGCCCTGAAGCATATTCCAGGCTGTCTCCATATCAGCAATTTCAAGGTAAGCGCTCGGCTTTTCAGCCCGGCCTTTGGCCGGGGTAAAAGCACCTTTTTTGACGGTAATATGGACAGCCGGTCCATCTTTAACCCTGATTTCGACCAGCCCGTCAGGCAGGTGTTCGGCCAACGGTTTCATTTCCGGATCATGTTCGCCTATCTCTTTAACACCGAAGGCCATGGCGTAAAGAGTAAGCTTTACACATTGCTCAAGGCTATTATGATCTCCGAGGAGTTTTTCGCCCGGCTTCATGTAGTACTCAATTCTTTTAAGAAGGGGATCAACCTGCAGTAGTTTTTTGAGGTGAAAAAGGCCGGTCAGATTAGGGCGGGGGCTTTTTTTTGAGCGCCCTTGGAATATGGCATTGAGAGTCTCTGCATTGCTGAAGGTGAGAGTTATTTTGCTTTTATTGATCCTGTCGCGCAGTGCAAAAACTTTTCCCTCTCTGAAGGAAAGGGTTACAGCCACATCTTCGCCGGCTAATTGGAACTGAATCGGTTTACTCCAGCCTTTGATGATCTGCTGTGTTTCACTGTCGAACTCAGAGATATCTTCCAAAAGAGGAACGATCGCCCTCAGGTGAATCCTGGCCAGAACCAGTTCTTTAGCTGCCTCCATTGCTCCACTCCCTTGGTTTTCATGATCTGACCCTGCAGATTACAAAAAAGAACTTCGCTATATTTGTCAGAATTCCTGTTTATTAGAAGCAATCATTGCCTAAATTCCATATCACATTAAAAATTCCTTCTTTTCAGAATATTTTATGATGACTCTAGGTAACTTTTTCTACAGCGAACCATTTTGTCACCAACTCTCTACTTTTTTTTGGCACCTTTAATCGTTACAGCCGGAGAAATTTGCATGCTTAAACGAGTCTCTTAAAAACTTTACCATAGGCATATTTAAGATCTAAGTTTACTCGCTTTAGGTTAAGCATATTGCATATGCTGACTTATACTGATAATGTAACGATTAAAAAATTCTAAACTGGATTAAAAGTAAACTGGTAATTACAGGCAATAAGTCCAGATAAATTTAAAATAACCAGCAAACAAGCTATTTTTTTAAATTAGAATTAATTAGATTTAATTATATTAAAAGTAAAGCATGGCATAAAAGTTAGTGTCAACTAGAGTGCGCAATTTCCATCAGTCTCCGCAATGTATGTTAAGCAGCCGGATGTAAATCTGCTTCAATCTGGTTTAAGACCTTAGAATCAACATAAGACCTGGAAGTAGACCAATCCTCACTGTATTCAAT
>JBFYYZ010000246.1:0-3069 GCA_041309745.1 Bacillota bacterium
CCAGGTGAGCCGGATCTTACAAAAAGAGGTTAGCCCCAACGGCTATAACATCGGGGCTAACGTCGGAGAAGCGGCCGGTCAAACAGTATTTCATTTCCACGTTCATATCATCCCCCGCTACCGGGGAGATGTAGCCGACCCCAGGGGCGGGGTGCGCAAGGTTATTCCAAATCGCAGTTGCCTCCTGCGGGGCAGTAAGTGAGACTCTCACCGGCAGTTAGCAGGTAGTCAAGGGCTGTCAGCAGATAGGTATAGGCAGTAGGCTGTTTTTCAAGATTTTTTCCCTGCGAGGCTAGCAGTTTTGTGCCTCTTTGCATTAGCCCTTCATCCTGCATAAGCCTACCGAGCCTGAACTGGTTCATCACTGCCATCGAAAACCCCGATGGTATAGCGCCATCGTACGCTTCAGCTTCCAGGGGTGGAAGCCCTTCCCCTTCTGCTTCCCGGCTGTAATAAAGGGTACCCTGCTCATTGCCAAACAGCTCCATCATCTGCTCGTTTAAGGATGTTGCCGTTTTTAAATACTCTTCTTTAAGCGTCGCCCGGTATAGCTCCAGGTAAGCCCAGACCATGGCCGCATAATCATCGAGAAAACCATTAATGGCCGCCTGCTGATCCCTGTAACGTCGCAGCAACTGACCGTCCGGCAGGGTTAAATGCCTAATGATAAATGCCGCAGCACGTTCTGCCTGCTTAATGTAATCAGGCTCTTCCAACAGAACCCCGGCTCGGGCCAGGGCAGCAATAAGAAGACCGTTCCAGGCAGTGATCACCTTGTCATCCAAAAACGGTTTTTCCCGCTCAGCCCTGGCTTCAAACATTTTAGCCCTGGCTGTTTCAAACAGGTTTTGCAGTTCTTTTTGATCGACGTTTTTTAGCGAAGCAAATTCAGAATCGCTATGAGGGCGACTGAGGATGTTTAAACCTTGCTCAAAATTACCCTCTGCGGTCACACCATAATAATCAGCCAGCAGTTGACCCTGCTCAGGGCCAAAGAGCTCAAGCAGTTCTGCCAGGCGCCAGACATAGAATGTGCCTTCCTCTCCCTCGCTGTCGGCATCCTCGGCCGCATAAAAAGCACCGCCGGGTGCCTGCATATCCCTTAAGAGATAGGTTACTATTTTCTTTGCCAGCGCCCGCGCTTCTAAGTTACCGGTCAGGCGGTATGCCTCTGCCGCTGCAAGCAAGGTAAGTGCTTGGTCGTAAAGCATCTTTTCAAAATGGGGAACCAGCCATTTTCTGTCTACTGAGTAACGGTGAATCCCAAAACCCAATTGGTCAAAGATTCCTCCACGGTGAAAAGCTTCAAGCGTTTTATCAACCATCTTGAATGCTTCCGACGCTTCCTGTTTAGCTCCATAGCGTAGCAAAAACAGCAACTGGTGCGGGGCCGGGAATTTGGGAGAGTCGCCAAAACCGGCATACTCCCGATCGAAGTTTTGCCTCAATTGTTCATAAGCTTTACTCAAAATCTGCCTGCCCTGATCTTCAGGCAGCTCGCTTTGACCTGATTGAGACTCAACTGCCAGACGGCTTAGAGCGCCGGTTAACTCTTCAGCGGCCTGAACGACCCGTTCTTTTTCTTTCATCCAGTAGTCACTGATGCGCGGCAGGATATCCAGCATGCCGCTGATCCCGTAGCGGCTGACCTTCGGGAAGAAGGTGCCGGCATAGAAAGGCTTAAGATCGGGAGTTAGAAAAACAGTTAGCGGCCATCCTCCCTGTCCGGTCAGAGCCTGGCAGGCAGCCATGTATTGCTGGTCTAAATCGGGCCTCTCTTCGCGATCGACTTTAACCGCTACATAGTGTTTATTAAGTAAGGCGGCTACCTCATCATCTTCAAATGAATCCGTCTCCATTACATGACACCAGTGGCAGGTTGAATAGCCGATGCTCAGGAATAGTGGTTTGTTTTCTTCTTTTGCTTTTCTGAAAGCCTCTTCCCCCCAGGGATACCAATCGACAGGGTTATAGGCGTGCTGCAAAAGGTACGGCGATTTTTCATTGATCAGCTGGTTTGGTTGCTGGTTATCAGATTTAATCATCATTAAAAGCTCCTTTCTTGAAGTTTGTCTATTATTCCTATTACTATTATATGAATTATACCATAGATTTGTCTTCATCAAACAAATTATTTTACTTTTCATTGTTAATCTTTCTTTGATCATCTGCTATAATCAAATCGTGAGTATATATTGGGACTGTGACCAGCAAAGAGTATCTTAATTCCGGCCCTAAAGGAATCTTTTCCTGGATTTGCCTGATCTTTTTGATTAGACCTTAAGGAACTAATATTTCACAGCCACTAAAAGGAGAATCCCCGATGCTTGATTATCTGCCCCTGATCATTATCTTAGGCGGGTTGGGAGTAATGGCCTATTTTTTAACCCGCTCCGGTAAAAAAGCAGAGCAGGACCGGTCCGCTCTTGCGCAAAAGAAAGGCTGGACTTACATCCCTCACGACAGAACTGTTGTCTTTAACATTCCTGATGAAGAAAGAAATATCAGCTACCGGATCGAAGGAAAAACTGTCCGCGGCATCAGCTGGACCATGACAGCCCGCGATCTGGTAACGATCGAAAAAACCAGCAGGACCAAGATCGAACTTAGCCCATCAACTGAACTGGTGGCCCAACAGCTATACAGCGACCCTTTTCTAATCATGCCTCATGATGGCATCGTCATCCCTGACTTTATTTTAAACGAAATTTTTAAGCGGCTCGGGTTTCCGACCGGCACTCCACGCCTTCCGGACAGCAACCTGCCGCCTGAGCTGAGCAAGCGTTATGCTGTTTACACCACCGGTAATAATCTAAGCGATTTTCTGGCCCGGGCTACCCCGCTACTAAACCGCTGGTGGGACAAATTCCCACGAAAGGAAAAGGCGCTGATCATGGCCGGAAGCCCCGAAGGTATAAAAGTCAGAACCGAGATGGGTATCGATAAGGACGCCGACCTGGAATTCTTTGTTGAAACATGCCTTAGCCTGCTTGAATAACAAGGCCTTCTGGCGGGGGAAGATCACCTGGAAGATGAAGAGATCATGGGGATGTTTTACTCGATAGAACT
>JBFYYZ010000247.1:0-6866 GCA_041309745.1 Bacillota bacterium
CAGCGCCCTGATTTTTTTCTGCAGGCCGGGCGGTTTGAAACGTCCATTAACTGCATCCTGCAAAGTATCTGCGTCAAGCAGATCGTTTACAAACAGAAAATCCAACTCATCATGTGTCAAATTCTGCAACATTGCTCTTAATGATGAAAGGGCAGCGAAAGATGCCCCACGCTGATCGGTCAGGAAAAACTTAACATTAACGTGCCATAATCGTTGCAGATCGCTTCTGCCCTCTGCTGCCGCTTCACTGATCACCTCTGCCGCCCAGAGGGCTGCCATGATCGCTGAACCAGCTCCACAGCCGGTAGTAGGAACTGATATAGATGCCGCATCGCCAAGAACCAGAAAACCGTTGGTCAAAAAATTGGTCAGTGGTGGCCCAACGATACATAAACTGCGACCGCCTCTTAACTTTTCGCCCCTAATCGCCGGGTGACGGCTGATAAATTCTTCAATCAGATCCTTTGGATCGGGTTTTTCCGGTTCGTTTTTAACACCAGCTCCAACATCGATGCTCTGATCGTTGTGGATGTGTGACCATTGATAACCTGTGTGAAATCCGTAACGGTAATAATCGGGGACAGAAAGCGCTAAATCACTGCCGGGGTCGTAAGCTCTAACTTCCCGGTGGACCAGGGCAAAATCAGCGGGCTTAAACTTTGCAGCCAGTCCCGTTTCCGGCGGCAGGCCGGTGCGCAACACCGCATTAAACCCTGAAGATTCCACCACCAGGTCTGCCAGTAGCTCTTTTTCTTCACCTGTTTCCAGGTTGGCCACCTTTACTCCAAACACCTCGACCCCATCGGGGCCATAGCCCTCTTTTTCGCGGAAAAGCAGCTTCCTGCCTTCTTGCCCGTAATGAACTCTGACCCCAGCCTCCAAAGCCTGGTTAATTAACAGCTGGGCCAGGCGGCGCCGGTCGGTGGTAATCATTTTAAAATCAACTTCCTTGCTGCTGATCAGTCCCGGCGAAAAAAGCAGCAGTCGGGGCACAGCGTGTTTTTCGAATATTCCGGGTGCACCGGGCTGCTCTTTAACCAGCTCACCAATCCACTGCTTTTCTTCCAACCTGGGCATCTGCAAGCCGGCAGCCTTCAGCGCTACCAGTTCCATCGCATCCGACCAGTCGTGGCCAAGTTCATCGTAGCTTCCCTTTTCGTACAGATCTACACTTACACCCTGCGCAGCCAGTTCACGGGCCAGGATTGTTCCTCCCGGTCCGGCGCCGATAACAATTACCCTGTAATCAGGCATCAGCCTAGCTCCTCTCAGCTTTCGATCCCGCAGTGCATCTTGATCAGACGCTTACAGGAATCAATATCGTAGTTGTTGCGGATCGCTATTTTTTCCATAATCGGCGATCCGCCACCATGCAGCCCGCCAACCTGGGCTACCCCGGCATGGGCACAGCAGAGCATATCAGAAAGGGTGCGGTAGAGGCGGTGCTGATCTTCAGCCGATACCCCATCCCGGCGCATAATATATTTATCCATAAATGCTTTGGTTTCATCCGCCGTAAATTCTTCCTCGTACGGCAGCGTAGCTGGTAATCCGCCCGCCAGGTCAGCCAGCGTTTCATACTCGTGATATAGATTTACGCCGGCATGATAACGCCCCACGTTGGTGTAAATAATATTGGGGATGTGGGTGCCCGAGTTGGCCGGAGTTGATTTGACCGATGCGGCTATACCTGCCGCAAAGACCAGCTCGCCGGTGGCTATCAAATCTGACAATTTGTCCTTGACATGTGAGGCTTCGCCCACCCCGTTATAGTCGGCAACAAGGGCTGCCGCCCCTAAAATCAGGTCGGTCATCGCCGGTTTGCAGCCGGTATAGCTGTGCCGGTGGTAGGTGGCAAAAAGCATGGCCAAAATGCTGGCAAAATATGTTTCTCCGCAGAGAAACACCCTTTCCCAGGGAACGAGAACATCATCAAAGACTGTCATCGAATCGGCCAGGCCAAAGAAATTTTTAGTTTTGAACTCTTTACGCTCGCGTGGAGTGGTGATCCGCACGATCTGCCTGATCCCTGGCGTATCAGCCGGAATCGAAAAGGCAACCGCCCAATCGGCATCCTTGTCGGTCATCAGGCGGGTCGGTACTGCCACTATTTCATCTGAGAACGGGGCATTGGAGTTATGGGCCTTACAGCCGCGCACCACAATGCCTTCTTTTTTCTTTTCAACTACCCTCAAATAGAGGTCGGGATCGCTCTGCTCAAATGGCCGCTTTGAGCGATCACCCTTTACATCTGACTGGGCGCAGTTGCCGACCAGATCGTTTTTCTGGAAGTATTTCATAAATTCCACAAAACGGGGGTAATACTCGGTTCCAAAAGCATCGTCACAGTCTTTAGTCACAACAGAAATGGCATTAAGGGCATCAATTCCCATACAACGCTGGATACATCCTCCGGCCTTGCGACACATTTGGCGGGTTAGCTCCTGTTTTTTCAGCAAATCGTCAGAACTCTGATGAATATGGCAGAGACGGTGGATCTCCTCACCGGTCAGGTGGGATTTGGTGGTAATCACATTCTTTACGGCCGGATCGTTAACCTGGTCAAAACTGTTGGCGATCAGATCAAGACCCGGCTTAAGACGAGGATCATCTCTGCCAATCAGTTCTCCGCCCATATAGATGTTCTTGCGCATTTTATACATTCTTTCTCGGTACTGATCGGATGTGCAAATAGCCATTTTATAGACCTCCAGTATTTTTATCTTAAAGCAATAACCTCTATTTCAACCGGGAATTTACCGGGTAGTTCCTTTACCGCCACGCAGGATCGGGCCGGTTCGTTTGCCGTAAAGTAAGTTTTATATACCTCATTCATGGCCCCAAAATCAGCCATATCAGTCAGGAAGACCGTGGCCTTGACCACTTGCTCTAAACTGCTGCCCGCCGCTTCAAGAATTAGCTTGATGTTTTCCAAAACCCGTGCGGTTGCCTGGCTGATATCACCGGCAGCAGGCTGACCACTCTTTGGATCAACCGGAACTGTCCCTGATAGAAAAAGCATTCCCCCTGCCTCAACTGCATGTGAATAGGGCCCTGCCTTGAATAAACCATCAATATTGATACATTTCTTCTCCATTTACCTGACCTCCGATTTATATGGTAATTATTAATCTTTCAATTATTTTGGCCAAATTCCTGCCTGTGTTACAATACAGGAAACGAAGGGGTGATCCTGATTACTTACGGTGACGATTTTCAATACTTAAGCAAATACAAGCGCGAATCTCTGGGCGGTAAAACACTTGACTGGGCAAACAAGCCACCGCTTTATAAAAAATACCCATCGGAGTTGAAACGTTTTGAGCTGTCTAAGCCGCTGTCCTCAGGCGGCCTTCCTTTCTTCAACATTCTTAAAGAACGCCGTTCGGAAAGAAATTTCAGCAGTGTAGTTGTTTCAGAAAAAACTTTTTCGCAAATACTCTGGGCGGTGCAGGGCATTAGCCTGACTAACGAATACCACCAGTTCAGAACAGCGCCCTCGGCCGGGGGGCTATTTCCAATCGAGACTTACTGCGTAATTAACCGGGTTGAGGGTTTGGAACCGGGAATCTACCACTACCAGATTCCTTACCACAGTCTGGTCTTAATCAGACCTGGTTCATTCGGCACAGAACTGTCACGGGCGGCTTTAAGCCAGAAGATGGTCAGGGATGCCGCCTTTAATCTGGTCTGGAGCGCCATAATAGAACGTTCAAAGTGGAAGTACGACCAGCGGGCTTACCGCTACATATATCTCGATGCCGGGCATATCGGCCAGAATGCGGCCCTGGCCGCGGTGGCTTGTGGCCTCGGATCCTGCCAAATCGGCGCCTTTTTTGATGAAGAGGTTAATACAATAATCGAAGTTGATGGTAGAGCTGAAACAGCTATTTATATGACAGCAATCGGCACAATCAAATAAAAAGTTTCCCATAAGCTTATTAAAAGCGCCGGGATTTCACCGGCGCTTTTTTTCTTTAGTTGCCAAACTCCTCCCACCAGTTTTGCGGCGGTTCCGGACTAGGGGGAGGGGGATCCGGTGGAGGAGGTTCCTCGATCGGCGGCTCCTCCGGCGGATTGGGGTCTTCAGGTTCCGGCTCCTCCGGTTCCGGATCCACAGGTTCTTCCGGTTCCGGTTCCGGTTCCGGCTCCTCCCCAATTGGATCATCAGGAATTGGAAACAGATCCGCATGATAATCACAGAGCCAGTTGGGGGCATACCTGGCAATAAAATAATCGGTGTTCAACGTTCCGGCAGCCCGGCAAAGATCGTTGGGCCGTAATCCGGAGATGGAGCAAACCTCCAGTCGCACAATGCCATCGGGGCGATTAAAGTTCCTGATTTCTAAATCTTTAAAAGCCTCCAGAAAAACCTCCCTTAAGAATACGGTTGAGTAACGCCAACCCTGCTGAATGCTGCCCATTTTCGGCTCATCATAGCCCATCCAGAATGATGCGACCAGGTTCGGGGTATAAGCAATCAGATAAACATCTTTCCAGTTCTCTGTTGTGCCTGTTTTTGCAGCTACCGGGCGGTCGATATGTAAAGCTCTGCCCTGGTACTTGGACACAAAATCCTGGAGGATATCGTTGACCAGAAAGGCCGCCTGGGGACTAAGGATCTGCTGCGGATCACTAAACTGTTCGTAGATTACTTTGCCGTTTGAATCGACAATCTTTTCTACTGTGTGCAGATCCACTTTAACCCCGCTGTTAGCCAGGACACCGTAGGCCTGGGCCATATCAATAGCGCTGACCCCGTAGGTAAATCCACCTAAGGTCAAACTTAAGTTATCGATCTCTTCAGGAGCAATGGTCGATATGCCCATTCTCTGAGCGTAGCTGACCCCAACCCGCGGACTCAAGGCCTGGAAAAGGCGCACCGCGGGAACATTATAGGAAAAATAAAGCGCTTCCCGGGCGGAGATCGGCCCCCTGAATCTGTTGTCAAAGTTCTTCGGTTTCCAACCCTGGGGACCGGTAAAGGGGGAATCATCAAGGGTTGAACCGGCACCGGCTAAAACTCCCTCGTTAAAAGCCGGTGCGTAGGTAATAATCGGCTTAATGGCCGAGCCTGGCTGGCGCAGGGTGGTGAAACGTAAGATTTCATCAACTTTTTTCCGATAATCACGCCCACCGCCCAGCGCTTTAATTTTTCCGGTTACCGGATCGGCAACCACGATCGCGGCCTGTGGCTGAGCCACTCCTCCCTCTTCAACCATCAGTTCCTGGAGCTGGGCCCGTGTCAGGTCACGACCGGCAGGCAGTTCATTTACCGCTTCCCTGACGCGCGGCAGATCAACATAGATGGTCGAAGGGTAGAGATCTGTTCTGGAAAGCACCTCTTCAACATGCATCTGAAGATTGGGTTCCAACGTGGTATAAACCCTCAACCCCCCTGTATAGATAGCATGGTAAGCTTCCTGGCGGGAATCAATCCCCGGCATTGTACTTAAAATCTCAATCAGCTCGTGGTGGACTACATAGTCAACAAAAAAGGGATGCGCATACTCCGGGCTCTGCGGCAAAGCGTAGTCAAGCTGCTCCTGCAGGGCCGCCTGGCTCTGATTATCAGTAATAAGACCCAGCCTTCTCATGTTAGCCAATACAACCCACATTCGCGCCTCGGCTTCGAGGAGGTTGTCAAAGGGATTATAATAATTGGGCGAGCGAATTGCTCCGGCCAGCATCGCCGCTTCGGCCAGGGTCAGATCGGCTACTCCCTTATCAAAGTAAGTCTGGGCGGCTGCCTCAACACCGTAGGCTCCGTTACCAAAATATATCCTGTTTAGATACATTTCCAGGATCTCTTCCTTGCCGTAGACGCGTTCCAACTGCAGGGCAAGCCAGATTTCCTGAATTTTTCGCCTGTAGGTCTTATCGGTCGTTAAAAAGGCATTTTGGGCCAACTGCTGGGTTATCGTGCTAGCCCCCTGCACGATCTCGCCAGCCCTGAAGTTGATGTAAGCTGCCCGCAGACTACCCGTTATGTCAAAACCAAAATGTTTAAAAAAGCGTTCATCCTCGATCGCCATAAAAGCTTCCTGGACATGCTGTGGTATTTGATTAAGCCTGACCACAACCCGGTTTTGCTCTTCGTGCAGGGCCGCAATTTCATTGCCCTCGCTGTCATAGATATAGGATGTTTCGACAGTCGCCAGCTGGGAAGGGTCGAACGGAGGTGCTTCATTTACATAGCTGAACACCACAGCCGCTACTGCCCCGCCACCGATCAGCAATAGCAGGACGAAAACGATCAATAAAGTCTTTAAGATTAATGCTGCATTAACAGCGTTGCGCTTTGGTTTCCTGTAATAGGAAGCAGGTCGCTGTTCAAGAGGCACTTTTTTTTCTGCCAAAGTCAGGAACCTCCCGGATTCGAATTAGGAGTATTGATCTTCATAAATTATAACACAGCGTAGGTCTTTATCTATTGACGCATACTAGCCCATAATTCTCAAAAAGTAAACTATTCTGATGCTGCTTTCTCATTATTGATACCGCGAGGAACAAAAAAGTTCCCCTGCCGATTGTGCAATTTCTCCTGAACATCAAGCAGTCAGCTTTTAGTTAGCTGTTTTTGAAAAACAGCGGTAAAATAAATATAATACTATAGTTGGCATTGTAATTGCGTGGTTATTAGGCAATATCTTTATTTTCTGAAGGGAGTTATCGATTAATGGACCGCGAAGCCGTAATCAGGGAAAGTAGCCGTATCTTGGATTATATTTTGAAAGATGAACTGACCACTGAGGAAAAGAACCGGATTGTATCCGATTCTGTAGAAAACTATGTTGAATTTGTGAACCCGGCGATCTTGTCTGCTCGTAAATCGGTGTCCTCAGATTATTCTTTTGTCGAGTGGG
>JBFYYZ010000248.1:0-7355 GCA_041309745.1 Bacillota bacterium
TGCTTTTGAAGGTCCGATGGCTCAAACAAAATTTGTTTTGCGCAAAGCTCTGGAAGTAGGGCTGCGTATAGTAGTGGTTATCAACAAGATCGACCGTGCCGAAGCTCGCCCGACTGAAGTCCTTAATGAAATATTTGATCTCTTTGTAGAGCTGGAAGCTGAGGACTGGCAGCTTGATTTTCCGGTAGTTTACACAGATTCCCGCCGGGGGACAGCTTCAACCGATCCGGAGCTGCAAGGGGAAAATCTTCAACCTCTTTTTGAAAAAATAATTGCTGAGATTCCTTCGCCGGTAGTTGATCCCGGTGGGATTCTGCAGCTACAGATTAATACCCTAGATTACGACGACTATGTCGGCAGAATCGGTATCGGACGAATCAGAAACGGTTTGTTGGAGAGCGGGCAGATGATTGCTCTCTGCAAGCAGGATGGATCGATTGAGCAACTTAAAACTGGTATTATCTGGACTTATGAAGGCCTAAAACGCAAAGAGGTAAAACAGGCCGTAGCCGGAGATATAGTGGCGGTTGCCGGTCTGGGGGCTGTAAATATTGGTGAAACAGTAAGTGATCCTTCGCATCCGCTGCCACTGCCCCTATTGTTGGTGGATGAGCCGACCCTGATTATGAACTTCATGATCAATGACAGTCCCTTTGCCGGAAGGGACGGCAAATATTTAACCTCTCGTCATCTGCGCAACCGTTTGCTGAAAGAGGCGGAGACAAATGTCAGTCTAAAGGTAACCGAGACCGATTCCCCTGACTCATTTGAGGTGGCCGGCCGGGGTGAACTACATCTGGGGATTTTGATTTAAACTATGCGGCGGGAAGTATATGAACTGCAAATTTCCAAACCCAGGCCTATATTGAAATAAATCGACGGTAAGATTTGTGAGCCGTACGAAAGAATCTACCTAACAATACCGGAGAGCTACTCCGGCCGGGTCATAGAAAACCTGAATAATCGTTTTGGAGAACTACACAATATGCAGCCGGCAAGTGAAAAAACAATAAAACTTGAGTTTATGATCCCGGCCCGGGGGTTGATCGGTTTCCGCTCCGAGCTGTTGACCGAAACTAGGGGAGAGGGCATCATGCATCACCTTTTCAGTCATTATGGACCATGGAAAGGCGAGATGTCCGGCCGGAGCAGGGGTGTGCTAATTGCCTTTGAAACAGGGGAAGCATCTGCTTACGGGCTGCATAACATTGAAGATCGCGGAGTACTTTTTATAGTGCCTGGCGAAAAGGTTTACGCTGGCATGATCATCGGTGAAAATGCCAGGGAAGTCGATCTGGACGTTAATGTTTGCAAAAAAAAGCATCTGACGAACATTCGATCTTCGAATGCAGATGACGCGATCAGGTTGGCTCCACCGGTTCCATTTTCACTGGAACAGGCAATGGAGTACATCGCAGAAGATGAGCTAGTTGAGGTAACACCATCGGCAATCAGAATGCGTAAAAGAATACTCGACCGCAATATGCGCACCCGGGCTGCAAAACGCGGCGCTTAAGAATAAGTTTAACTTTCTCGGCTAGCGCAGATTAAGACAAAAACTTACCCAAAAAATGATTATTTTCTGGCAGACAAAGGACAGTTACTCAGGTGACAAAAATGCGTCACCCGAGTAACGCTTTTGGTGATTTAGGTTTTTTTAGATCCCGAAGAATACCTCTTTATTAATAGTTATGTTTTCCAAAAGGCAGCAGAACTCATTTTATCCTATGAAAAAAATAATTTCTTCATAACTTTTCCTTATTGAGTAAGGTTGGCATAACCTTTGCTTATTAGTATAGCAGGAAGCAAAAAACAAAGGGAGGTAAGAAAAATGACAATCAAATGCTTAAACTGGAAAGAGAGCGAAGGGTTGAACGGAACGGTGGCATTCTGCAGCGTGGCGGCTTACGGCGGGAAACTGACAGCAGGAGAGGCAAAAAGCTGCGGTTGCACCGGGTTGAAAAGAGAGGCCTGCATGAACGCAATGATTACCAGCAACGGGTTCGGGTTGGTGCCGGAAGTTTACGAAGAGGTAGCAGTAACTGGAAATAGCCTGGTAAAAGAAACAGCATTCGGTGTAGCCCTGTGAAAGTGGCGGGGGCAGATTCAAGCGGGCGGGGTTGCCCGGAGCCCGGGCTAAAGTACGACCGGGTTGCCGACAGCCCCGCCCCGCGTCAATTAGTTGCGCAATAAGTTAAAACAAAACACCTTTTGATTGGCGGGCACAAAAGCTTCATCGTCTATAGACGAAGAGCTTTGGTGCCCGCTTCTTCAATCATTTACTTGGATTTTCAGCGGATGCTGGGGCAGCAGCTTAACCTCTAATTTATTAATCACGATTGACGTTTCAGATCTGAAACTGATTGCTGTCGGTAAGATCATTGTGCTTTTGCAGAGGATTGCAGCGCTTTCAGGCGAATTGATCACCAATGATGTTTAAGGGGAGGTAACCCATGGAAGAACCGAGGATCATTATAATCGGCGGTGGAGCAATTGGTGGCATTACTGCAGCCTGGTTGGTTCGTCGGGGTTTTAAACCGACCGTTGTTGAAACTTGGTCTGAACATCGGCAAGCGATGATTGAAGGCCTTGAAGTGAGTGGTTGCCGGGGTAGTTTCACTGTTCCCCTCGATGTTATCGAACCCCGGACTTTAAAAGATCCGCTGGAGCTGGTTTTTCTGGCTGTTAAATCGATGCACACGGAAAAAGTATTGCGCCATATCCTGCCATTGATGGATGAAGCATCAACTGTGGTTTCTCTGCAGAACAGCATTAATGAAGACCTGATTGCCGATTTAATCGGACAGGAAAGGACGGTTGGTTGCATAGTGGGTTGGGGGGCCATTACCGAAGGTCCGGGACAACTTAATCAGGCTTCGCCGGGCGAGTTTGTTATCGGCCGGCTCAATGGTCAGCGGGATGAAAAATTGCAGCAGATAGGCAAGATCATGGGCAATGTTGCTGAAACATTTATAACTGAAAATATTTACGGGTTCCTCTGGGCCAAGCTGTTGGCCAACTGCGCTATATCTGTCGGGGCGCTGCAGGGAAAAACCGTAGCTGAAATGGTTGCCTCTCCAGAGGCCTGCCGGGCAGTTAGCAGTATTGTCGGCGAAGTGCTGGCTGTTGCTGCAGAATCGGGTATAACTTTGGAAACAGTGAATATTCAGTTCAAGCCGGAATTCTATCTCGAGCAGAAAGACTTCATTGCCGAGAGCCTGCTGAACATCCTCGGGGAAAGTCACGGGGCGATCCTTCCGACTGCTTACCAGGATTACCTGCAGAATAGACCGCTGGAGACAGGCTACATTAACGGTTATATAGTAAAGAAGGGTTATGAAGTTGGCATAAAAACCCCACTTAACTCCCTGCTGGTTGCCATGATGCGGGAGATCGAAAAAGGACGGAGAGCTTTCGGTTTTGAAAACATAATCGAGCTGAACAAAAAGCGAGGCACCTGAGTAGGCGCCTCGCTTTTTAATAGATGTTTTAATTTTTCTATGGCTTCTACCAGGCTGGTTCAGCGATGCCGGCAGTATTCCTGCGATAAGGCACCCAAGCCAGGGCAAATGCCCTCAGCATTATATCTTTTTTAAGCGGTTTTACTGTAAACTGGTCCAACTCCTCGGTGAGAGGGTTCATTTCCTCGTTCAGCAGATCGGTTTCCCGTTTGAACTCTTCCTCTAAATCCTGCAACTGCTGGCGAATTGCTTCAACGTTTTCAGCTGCCCTTTTGGCATCTTCCTGGCTCTTTGTGATTCGGCCTGCGCCGCGGGCAGCTGTAGTTGCCCGACCTAAAGTTGAAGCGTTGATCGCGGATTTGCCTAAAAAGGATCCAAGAACAGTTGCCCCAACCGAGAAGGCAGTTTGCAGTTTATGTTGTTTAGCTTGATCTTCTTTACCCCTGAGGGTCAGCTCACTGCGCCGGACTCGATCTTCAAGGGTGTTGATCTTTGAACTGTATTTTTTTCGCAGTTTATCAAGCTCTTTATCTCGCTCCTCACGGGCGTTTTGCTGTAACCTGACCCGAAAATCGCGTTCCGATTCGCCAGGTTCGGAAACCTGCTTGAATCTGCTGCTCTGCATCAACTCGACTATTTCATTGCGGTAGATCCAATCGACAAATTCACGTGACCAACCGGTGTAATTTTTAGAGTCAGTTGCCGCAGCCGGCAGCTCTTCAAAAATCGCCCCGGGAACCGGTCCGGTTTCGAGATCGTTAAGGGCGAGTTCGAGTGACTCAGCCTTATTCCAGTCAACCGGAAAGATATCATCTGTTACCGGTGTGGTCAGCAGCAGGTCTCTGCTCTTGCGCAGGTTGATGCGATCGTTGACGAAGGCAACCTGAGCGCTGCCGAGTACCATCGGCCGGTAGACTATTGTTTCTCCAGGGGCAGCTCTTCCTCTGACCGGTAGGTAAGCCTGGTTGATGCTTGGGGTTAAAATTGGAGCGCCACTGCTTTCCGCTTCCGGTGCTGCTGCAGCAGTTACCGGCTCTGTGGCCGGTGGAGCAACTGGTTGCGCAGCTGCTTCTGTTTCCGGCTGCGGCGTCTGGACTGGTGTTGCCTGGGCGGGTGCCTGTGTTTGTTGTGGCAAGGCAGTAGGCGAAGCTGCCTGTTCAAAGCTGTTGCGCTGGGGATCCGTCAGATCCCTGATTTGGTTGCGGGTCAGCGGGCCACGTAAATAAGAGAGGCACCACCTGGTTTCAAAGATCACCGGGGCATCCTGGTGCACGTTATTCATCATGAATACCCTTTGGCCGAGGCCGGAGATGGTTTGTTCCATTGCCTTGCGGTCAAACTTGATGCCTTCAGCGGCGGTAGCACCAGCCAGACCGTCAATTAAGCGCATCTTATCCCTTTCGGTCTGCAGCCGCCCGATAAACCAGGTGCCGGTGTTGGCCAGGCCCTTGTAGTCAAGGTCAACCGGGTTTTGGGTGGTGAGCAGGACACCCAAACCAAAAGCACGGGCTTGCTTCAGCAGAGTCAATAGCGGCGCCTTGGAGGGCGGGTTGGCTACCGGCGGGAAAAAGCCGAAGATTTCGTCCATGTAGAGCAGGGCTCTCAGGCTGGTTGTGCCGGTTTGTGAGCGGGTCCAACTTAAAACCTGGTTTAAGAGCAGTGATACAAAAAACATCCGCTCGTTATCATTGAGGTGCGCGATAGAGAAGATCGACATCCGCGGTTTGCCTTTCGGTGAATGCAGCAGGCTGTCAATGTTTAGCGATTCGCCCTGCAGCCAGCTGGCAAAGCTTGGTGATGCAAGCAGGTTGTTGAGCTGGGAACCTAATGTAAATCTGTCTTTCGAAGGGTAGAAAGATTCCAGGTTCATTACCCCGACCTGGGTGATCGGAGGATTGTGGATTTGCTGGATCAGCGATGCCAGATCGAGGTTCCGGCCCTGCTGCCAGGCTTGCGCCAAGATGTTTGAGATCAGGATATGTTCACGGCTGTTTAGCGGGTCGGCGGTGATGCCGATCAGACCCAGTAAGCTGCTGGTGGTACCGCTGACCCGATCCTGGAGCAGTTCGCTGTCTTCAATGATTGCTTTTGACGGTGCGGAGAAGGAATCAAGAATTGATACCGGGATACCGGCAGTGCTGCCTGGCGTATAGATGGTAAATTCGGCAGAATTTTTAAGATAACGGATTCTTTCACCATCCTGGTTCCAGGAAGCAAGGCCGTTGCGCCACAGGTCGGCTTGCTGGGCGGAGTAATCTTCCGGTGTAAGGCCTTTTTTACGGGCTTCATCTTCGTTGATCCACGGCCTGAAGTCTTCAGGGCGCAGTTCGGGAAAGGTGAGCAGTAAGTTGGTGATATCGCCCTTGGGGTCAATAATGATGGCCGGGATGTTATCGATTGCCGCCTCCTCTAAAAGGCCAATGCAAAGTCCGGTTTTACCGCTTCCGGTCATTCCGACGCAGACGCCGTGAGTAACCATGTCTTTGGAATCATAAAGCAACAGGTCATCGCCTGATTTCTTAGCCTCCAGATCGTAGTGTCTCCCAAGATAAAAAGTGCCTAACTTTTCATAATGTTCCATACAGCTCGCCCCTTTCATGTTCAATAATTTTCTGAACCCGAGATGCGAATATAAACTTTCAGTTATAATTACACAAATAAGCCCATATTCCTGCATCATTTTTAGCATTAACAAAGATAGTGACCGAACATTTTCGATTGACATCGGGCTGTTAATTGGCTAAACTAATAACAGATATCCTATATATTTAGTAGAAAATAGGGTGCATGAAACGGAGGCCACTATGAATATTGCCAATAATGTTACCGAACTAGTTGGACATACGCCTTTAGTCAGAATATCTAAAATAGGCCAGGGCTTCCCGGCAGAGGTCTTGGCTAAACTGGAGTCATACAATCCCGGGGGTAGCATTAAGGATCGGATCAGCCTGGCCATGATCCAAACGGCAGAAGAGTCCGGCTTAATTAGATCTGACACGATCATTATTGAACCGACAAGCGGTAATACCGGGATTGGCCTGGCGATGATCTGCGCTGTAAAGGGTTACCGCTGTATTTTGGTTATGCCGGAAACAATGAGTATGGAGCGCAGAAAAGTGTTAAGAGCCTTAGGCGCCGAGTTAATCCTGACCCCCGGGCAGGATGGGATGGGTGGAGCAATCAACAGGGCTACCGAGATCGCTAACTCAGACAGAATCTACTTCATGCCGCAACAGTTTGCCAATGAGGCTAACCCGGTGGTGCATCGCCGGACAACGGCGGAAGAGATCTGGTCTGATACCGAGGGCCGGATTGATCTATTTGTTGTCGGCGTGGGTACAGGTGGGACAATCACCGGCGTACTGCAGGCGCTCAAAGCAAAAAAACCTTCTTTACTGGGGGTTGCTGTTGAACCGCAAGCTTCACCGGTTTTATCCGGAGGAATGGCCGGTTCGCACCGGATACAGGGAATCGGCGCCGGCTTTGTTCCAGAAATCTTAAGGTTAGATTTAGTTGATGAGGTTATTTGTATTCCGGATAATCTGGCCCTTGAAACTACAAGGCAATTGATTCGGGAGGAAGGTCTGTTGGTTGGTATCTCCTCAGGAGCTGCCTGTGCGGCAGCCCTGCAGCTTGCTGCCAGAGCTGAAAACAGAGGCAAGATGATTGTAACCATCTTCCCCGATCTTGCTGAACGTTATATCTCAACCGCTTTGTTTAATGAGGAGGATCAGGCATGAAGCTTACAACTAAATCGCGTTATGCTTCAAGAGCGTTAATTGAACTTGGCCTTCAGTACGGCAAAGGCCCGGTTAAGCTTAAAGATATATCCGCAACCCAGGAAATATCTCTAAAATATCTTGAGCAGGTGATGTTCCCCTTGCGGATTGGCGG
>JBFYYZ010000249.1:0-11936 GCA_041309745.1 Bacillota bacterium
CCAGGTTCGTAATGTTTGTGATCAGTGTGGGGGAGATCTTTTTCAGCGGGATGATGATACTCTGGAAACAGTTGAAGAAAGACTGCAGGTTTACAAGAAACAGACAGAGCCACTGGTTAAATTTTACCAGGATAAAAAATTGCTGGACCGCATTGACGGAAACCTTGATATTGATCAGGTCTACAAGCAAATTGACGAGATTATCGAAAAACTTTAGATTCCGGTGAAGATGGAAATGAAAGATTATTCAGTGGGTCAGAGAGTACAGATGAAAAAAAGTCATCCCTGCGGCGCCAATAGCTGGTTAATCATCAGAGTTGGAATGGACTTTCGCCTGAAGTGTGAAAATTGCGGGCACAGCGTTTTGATTCCTCGTTCTCGTTTTGTGCACAGGGTTAAAGCAGTTATCTCTCCGGATCAACAGCAGGAAGAGTAAAGGTTAAGGGGTGCAAGATGGGATGGAGCTGTGGACTGGTCGGTTTACCGAATGCCGGAAAATCAACTCTCTTTAAAGCAATAACAGCCCATAATGTTACTATTGCCAGCTATCCCTTTTCTACCGTTGACCCGAACAAGGCGATTGTCTCGCCCGAAGATCCACGTCTTGACTCGCTCGCTGTTGTCTGCGACTCTGAAAAAGTTACCCCTGCAACAATCGAAATAATTGATGTTGCCGGCCTGGTTAAAGGGGCCAATAAGGGTGAGGGCTTGGGCAACCAGTTTCTTGGACATTTACGCAATGTGGATCTTTTGATTCATGTGGTGGCAGCTTATGATCGTGGACAATTTGCCCTTGAAAACCCTGCTGAGAGAATTGAAATCATAAACCTTGAATTAGCCCTTGCCGATCTTGAGACGATCAAAAGACGCAGAGAAAAAACAGAGCCGAAGCTAAAAAGTGGTGATCAAAGCGCCCTTTTTGAGTTGGAAATGCTGGATATAATGGAACGCCACCTTAGTGAAGGGTTACCTCTGCGTAGCGTAACATTTGCCCCTGAAGAGAAAGCGGTTATTGAACAGCTCGCACTGTTGACCGGAAAAGCAATGCTCTATGTCTATAATCATGAAGAAAGCTTCAGCGATGTAGGCAGTTTCGCTTATTTTGGTGATCAACCCTTTTTAGCCCTCTGTGGACGCCTGGAGGCGGAATTAATTGATTTACAACCTGGGGAGAGAGCGCAGTACCTGGAAGCGTTTGGGATGAAAGAAAGCATGATTGCCAAGCTTTTGCAGCGTTGCTTTGATTTGCTGCAGCTGCTCACTTTTTACACGATAAAAGGCAATGAAGCAAAGGCCTGGGTTGTTCCCCGGGGGACAAGGGCGGTCAAAGCGGCCGGAAAGATTCATACAGCGATGGAAAAAGGATTCATCAATACAGAAGTCATTAGCTGGAAGCAGTTAACTGCTACTGGTTCGCTGACTGCGGTGCGTGACCGGGGGCTGAGCCGGACCGAGGGTAAAGATTACCAGGTCCAGGATGGTGATGTGCTCTTCGTTCGCTTTCGCGCCTGACCGTCAGGCTTTTCTGCAGCAAAGCTGCCACTGCGGGCATAAAAGCTTGCTTCGGATTTAAGGATATGCTATCATGTTTCAGGTAATTCCCTGCTCCTTACTTACTAGGGGCCATTAGTCCAGAGGGAGGTGAAAAAGATGGGTCTGTACGAGATTATGGTGATCATTCGTGCCGATTTAGAGGCGAATGAGCAGGAAGAAGCAGTAAGCGGTTTAACTGCAGTAATTGCCAAACAGGGCGGCAAGGTTTCAACTGTTCTGGATTGGCGCAAACGAAAGCTAGCCTACGAAATCAACAAACTCCGCGAAGGTCAGTACTACCTGGTTTACTTCAGTGGTGATGGCGCTATCATCCCCGAACTCGAACACTACTTCAGGGTAACAGATGCGGTTATTCGTTACATGATTGTAACGGTTGACGAGAAGGATTTCGAAGCTGCTGCCGAAAAGGCTGCAGCTGATGCCGCTGCGGTTGATGTACTTCAGGAGGAAGAAGCGGTTACAGCGGAAACTGAAGAGCCTGCCGCAGGCACTGGTGAAGAAGCCGACGCTGAAGATGAGGTTGCAGAAGAAAAAGAAACCGAAACTGCTGCTGAAGAGGAAGTTGAGGCAGAAGATGCCCCTGCTGAGACTGAGCAACAGGAAGTTGAAGCAGAAACGGAAGAAGAAAAACCTGAAGAGTAGTTTTGAAGGGACGGTGTCATAAATGTTAAACCAGGTTGTTTTGATCGGTCGTTTAACTCGCGACCCCGAACTGCGCTATACACCCGGTAACGGGGTGCCGGTGGCTTCCTTCACCCTTGCCGTTGACCGTCCATTTGCTAACCAGCAGGGAGAAAAAGAAGCCGACTTCATTAATATCGTTACCTGGCGAAAGCTGGCTGAAAACTGTGCCAATTACCTGCAAAAAGGTAGTTTGTCGGCAGTAACCGGGCGCTTGCAGATCAGGTCATACGAAGATAACCAGGGTATAAAGCGTAAAGTGGCTGAAGTGGTTGCTGACAATGTCAGGTTTTTAGACCGCGGTGGTCGTTCTTCCGAAGATCCAAAGAGCAGTGAGTATGACGGCCCCAATGTTGATGATATTAATATTAGTGAGGACGATGTTCCCTTTTAGTGGAAGGAGGGTTTTACTTGAGGCGTGATCGAGGACGGAAGCCTAAAAGAAAAATATGTAGCTATTGTGTTGATAAAGTAGAAAATGTTGATTACAAACAATATGAGAAGCTCAAGCGTTTTGTCACGGAAAGAGGCAAAGTACTGCCCCGCCGTATTTCCGGCAACTGTGCCAGACACCAACGCCAGTTGACCAAAGCAATTAAGAGAGCCAGAATTATGGCGCTGATGCCTTTTACCTCTGAGTAGAAACCGGAGAACAATAAAGAGCCGCTTGTAAATCAAAGAGATGGGGCGCCTGGATAAAAACCGGGCCCTTTTTTTATGCAGGATAGAAAGCTCCAGGCAGCGAATTAAGTTTATGCGTTCGAACCAAGCGAAGGGAGCGTTTCCAATGAAAGTAATCCTGAAGCAGGATGTTGCCAACCTCGGTAAGCCCGGCGAGTTAAAAGAGGTGGCCTCTGGCTACGCCCGTAATCATTTGTTGCCTCGGGGGCTGGCTGTTGAGGCTACCGCCCAGCGCCTGAAAGAATGGCAACAGCAAAAAGCAAAGGTTGAAGCGGAAAACAGAGAGCAGGAAGAGGTGGCTAGGAAGCAGGCTGATCAACTCTCCCGGCAGAATCTCTTATTTACTATGCCTGCCGGCGAGGGAGGACGCCTCTTTGGATCGGTAACCCCGGGGGATATTGCCGAGAAGTTAAAAGAAAGCGGATTTAAGGTAGAAAAAAAACGGATCGAGCTTGAGGAGCCGATCAAGTTAATCGGCAGTTTTAAGGCATTTGTCCGCCTTTATCCGGGGATCAAGGCAGAGCTTACTATCCTGGTTGAAAAAGAAGTTTAACGGTAAAAAGGGGGCAGGATGGCTATGGTTGTAATCAGTGACCGGGTTCCACCGCAAAGCAAAGAAGCGGAGCAATCAGTGCTCGGCTCGATGATCATCGATCGGGAAGCAATTTTTGTTGCTGCCGAACTGCTGGTGGAAAATGACTTTTATAGCACTGCCCATCAGAAAATTTTTACTGCGGCTGTGGCCTTGAGTGAAAAAGGCGAGCCGGTGGATACCATTACCCTTAGCGCCGAACTACAAAAAAATAAATGTTTGGAAGAGATTGGCGGCAGCGCTTACCTGGTGCTGTTGGCCAATGCAGTTCCCACCGCGGCTAACGTGCAGTATCATGCGCAAATTGTTCGGGAGAAGGCTATTCTACGTTCCCTGATTCAAGCTGCTACCGGTATTGTAACCCGCAGTTTCGATGCTCCCCACAATGTGGATGAGTTTCTGGATGAAGCAGAACAACTGATTTTCGAAATCGGCAGCCGTGGAAAATACCAGGGCTTTGCCTCTATAAAAGAGGTTTTGGTTCAGGCGTTTGATCGGATAGAAAAACTATATGATGAAAAAAAAGGTGTGACCGGACTCTCTACTGGTTTTATTGACTTAAACCGCATAACCTCCGGCCTGCAGGGTTCTGACCTGATCATTATTGCCGCCCGCCCCAGCATGGGCAAAACCACACTGGCCCTCAATATGACGCAGCAGATTGCGGTAAGAGAAAAAAAGCCGACTGCTTTCTTCAGCATGGAAATGTCCAAAGACCAGCTGGCTCAGCGTTTGCTCTGCGCTGAGGCGCAGATCGATGCCCAGAATATGCGCCGAGGAAACCTGACGCAGGATGAATGGTCGAAGCTAACCCGGGCCGTAGGGCCTCTAAGTGAATCGCCACTTTACATTGATGACAGCGGCAACCTTTCAGTGATGGAGGTTCGGGCCAAGGCTCGCCGGCTTAAAGCGGAAAAAGGTCTTGATGCGATTTTTGTTGACTATCTACAGCTGATGCGCGGATTTAGCCGCTCGGAAAACCGCCAACAGGAGCTTTCCGAGATTTCAAGATCACTAAAAGCGCTCGCCAAGGAGCTCAACATACCGGTGGTAGCTCTTTCGCAGTTAAGCCGGGCGGTGGAAAAGCGAAATGATAAGAGGCCGATCCTCAGCGACCTGATGGAATCCGGCGGAATTGAAGCTAATGCTGACTTGGTTATGTTTATCTACCGCGATTCCTATTACGAGAAAAACTCAGATAAAGGCAACCTGGCTGAGATTAACGTTGCCAAGCAGCGAAACGGCCCTACCGGCCAGATAGAGCTTTATTTCATAGATCGCTATACCAAGTTTGCTAACAAGGCCAATGAATCGTTGCGTGAAGAAGGTTAATCATGAATAATATTACCCACAGTTATGATCTGATTATCGTCGGTGCCGGGCCGGCCGGGATTTTCGCTGCGCTGGAGCTGACAGCCAACAGCGACGCCAGGATTTTAATTGTTGATCAGGGCGCTCCGTTGGAGAAAAGAAAATGTAAAACCCAGAGGGAGTATGGACGCTGCCTGCGTTGTGATCCCTGCGCGATAACCAGTGGCTGGGGTGGAGCCGGTGCTTTCAGTGATGGCAAGCTCACCTTAACTTCTGCTTTCGGGGGTTTTCTCAACGAGTTTATCGATCAGGATCTGGTAGAAAAGCTGATCGATGAAGTCGACCAGGTCTACCTCTCTTATGGAGCATCGGAAAAGATTTACGGCACGGATCTGGAAGCGGTAAAAGATATGGAGCGCCGGGCAGCTGCTGCAGGCTTAAACCTGATCCCAGCCAAAATCAGGCACCTTGGTACAGAAAACTGTTATCGTGTCCTGAAGAAGATGCACAATGTGCTCAGCGGCCGGGTCGACATTATGATGCAGACAACAGTCTCTGAAATTATGGTCAGGGACGGGGTTGTTAGAGGGGTTAAGCTGGCCAATGGTGATCATTTTGAGGCCGAATATGTGATCTGTGGTCCGGGGCGCGTCGGGGCGGAATGGATGCACAGAGAGTCAATCCGCCTGGGCTTAAAAGGCATAAATAACCCGGTAGACATTGGGGTCAGGGTTGAAGTGCCCGCGGTCATCATGGAAAATATAACCAGTCAAATCTACGAGTCAAAACTGATCTATTTTACCAGCCAGTTTGATGATCGGATTCGCACTTTCTGTATGAACCCTTACGGTGTAGTGGTAACTGAAAACAGTGACGGTCTTGTTACTGTTAACGGGCACAGCTTCGCCGAAACCCGCACCAACAATACTAACTTTGCCCTCCTGGTCAGTAAATCTTTTACTGAACCTTTCAATGAACCGATCCGTTATGGACGTTATATAGCCAGCCTGGCGAACATGCTCGGTGATGGAGTCATTGTCCAACGCTTAGGGGACCTGCTGATGGGCAGACGTTCAACGGAGGAGCGGATTCGCCGCGGCCTGGTCCGTCCAACACTCACTGAGGCAACCCCCGGAGATTTAAGCCTGGTTTTACCCTACCGCTACCTGTTGGCTATTGTAGAGATGTTGGAAGCCCTTGATAAACTGGCGCCCGGGGTTAACTCGAGGCACACCTTGCTTTACGGGGTGGAAGTCAAGTTTTACTCTTACCGGTTGAACCTGACAGTAAAATTAGAAACAGAGATTAAAAATCTTTTCGCAGTCGGCGATGGTGCGGGGATCACTCGCGGTTTAATCCAGGCTTCAGCTACCGGAGTCCTTGCCGCAAGGGAAATCCTTGCTCGCTTGCCCTAATCGTCCTCAAATGTTATAATGCTGTTGCTTAACGGATCGCTTAATCGGCAATGCCGTTTTTTTTGTTCGGCTGATATGCCGGTTTAGGTGTTTCTACATTAGATTAATATGCAGGATTGACCAAAACATCAGCATCGAGAAAGGATCTTCTAAATGAGAAAATGGTCTGTCCAAATGGTGCCTGCAGGTAAGAGGCCAGCGATTAGAAAACCTTTATTTTTAAATAGTATCGACAAATTACTAATCAGCAGATTTAGCTTTGGGAAAGTCAGCAGACTTTCTTTTGTAGTATTAGCGGTCTGCACAGTTGTTTTGTCACTCGGTCTGCACGACTATTTAGGTAACTACGTTTATGTAGTTAAAGTAAATGAACAGGAAGTCGGCATTGTTAAAAGCGCAAAAGAGGTCGAAGGGTTTGTTGCCCATTTAACTGACCGCTGCGGCAATCTATATGGAATGACAATGAAACCGGCTGAGGAAGTTTTGCTGATCAAAGAATTCAGGCCTGGCGCCAAGTTTGCCTCTGAGGAGGTACAAGCGGAAATAAGGCAGCAGCTTACTTTTACAACTGACGCTTATGTGATTACGGTGGATGGCGAACCCTTTGTTGCCGTACGCAGTGAAGATGACCTTGAACAGATCGTAGGCGAATTAAAAAATGTGTACACTGCCAATGGTTACGGAACAAAAACGATCACTGCTCAGATCGATCAAGAAATGGCCATTAAACCAGGCGCCGTTGATCCCGAATCGATTTTAGAACCCGATGAAGTGATAACCCTGCTAACGGGCATCGCCCCGCAAGAGAAAAGGCAGTTGGCGCTGTTACCCCCCTCTGTTGATCTTATGGCGCAGGGTAACGGATATGCCCCAGGGTATTATGATCTACCCTTCTCAATCAATTATTTATCCGAAGGAACGGAAGAAAATGCCGATCTGCCGGTAATCAAAGAGCAAAATGTCAGTGTCACTACGGTTGAAGAAGCGGTAATTAGAGAAGAGATCCCCTTCGAGGTCGAGTATGTGGAGGATGATCAACTCTGGATTGTCCAAAGGGAGATCACTGTTGAGGGAGAAGAAGGCCTTAAAGAGGTGGTTTACCATATAACCCGTGAGAATGGCGTTGAAGTCGATCGGATGAAGATCAGGGAAGCGATTATCAATGAGCCGGTAACCCAGGTTGAGGCTGTTGGAACAGCAAAAGTTTCTGCTGTGGGAACCGGCCGTTTCATCTGGCCGGTGGAAGGCGGTGGGGAGATAACCCCCGGTCGGGGTTTCAGTTCCTGGCACACCGGCATCGATATTCATGCCAAAACGGGTACTAATATCCTAGCTGCTGACAGCGGGGTTGTCTGGTTCTCCGGCTACGGTGGTTCTCAGGGTAATTACCTGATTTTGTACCATGGATCTTTCTGGACATTATACCTGCACAATAGTCAAAACCTGGTTAAGGAAGGCGATGCTGTCCAGCAGGGCGGTGTTATTGCCAATGCCGGTTCTACGGGACGTTCCACGGGGCCTCACCTTCACTTCGAGGTGCGGCTTGATGACGGCACCGGCGAATGGCGAACTTATTACCAGCATACTCCGATTGATCCACTGAAGTTTTTCTCTCCGTAACAGCATTTTTGAACAGGTTAGCCCTTCCCTCTGCAGAGGGAAGGGCTTTTTATGCGATTTTTACGCTAAAAGGGTTTTCTGGGCAGATCGCGAAACATTAATCAGGTTAAGCTTATAGAAGGCAGGCTTATTATTAAACAAGTTTTTGGGGTGAACGATCGTTTGAAAAAAATACTGGTTGTTGATGATGAAAAGCCGATCGTGGAAATCCTCCAGTACAATCTTGAAAAAGAAGGGTACCTGGTTAATACAGCTTATGACGGTGAAGAAGCTCTGCGTATGGTCGAGGAGAAAAATCCGGATCTGATCATTCTTGATATTATGCTGCCGAAAAAAGACGGCTTCACGGTCTGCCGTGAGATTCGAGCGACCCGTGACATACCGATCATCATGCTGACAGCCAAAGAACTGGAGACCGATAAGGTGCTGGGTCTGGAGTTGGGTGCGGACGACTATGTTACTAAGCCTTTCAGCGCCAGGGAGATCACCGCCCGGATCAGGGCGATCCTGCGGCGCAGCGATGCCGACGGCAAAAGCCCGCAAACAGAGCAGGGCAAGTTAAGCATTGGCCCGGTGACTGTCGATCGCGATCGGGTGCAGGTTTACTACCAGGGGCAGCCTGTTGAACTTACTTTGAGGGAATATAACCTTTTGCTGTTCCTGATGAACAGGCCCGGTTTCGTTTTCAGCCGGGAACAGCTCTTAAATCAGGTTTGGGGCTATGAATATGTGGGCGAAGAGCGAACCGTTGATGTGACTGTCCGCCGCTTACGTGAAAAACTGGAAAAAAACCCTGCAAAACCAGAAATCATCCACACAAAAAGGGGTGTCGGCTATTATTTCAAGTGGAGGTAAACTCTTTAACAGCCTCCAGTGGAAAATTATATTTATCTTCCTGATGCTGATTCTCTTTTCGCTGCAACTGATCAGCGTTTATCTTGTCCAGTCACTGGAGCAGTATTATTTAAGAAATTTTAAAGAAGGTCTTGAAAACCAGGCCCGCTTGCTCGCCGTTTTTATGCAGCCGACCTTTGGAGACGGTCAGAGCTGGGCGGAAGACACCGTGCGCCTGGCCCGTGAATTCAGGGATCTCTATACGATGGAGATCATCATCCTTGACAGTTATGCACAGATTGTGGGCACATCCGGCAACCAGGCCCTGATCGGCCGTCGTTTGATCAGGGATGAAATTACCCGGGCTCTGGCCGGCCATATGAGCGACGTGATTCGCCTTGACCCGGCCAGCCAGGAAAGACGCTACTACCTGGCTTATCCTGTAACCAGCGGGCAGAGCACCATTGGGGTGATCTACCTGAGTGGCTCACTGCAGGCGGTTGATCATACCTTAAATGAAGTAAAAACTATTTTGCTGACCGGAGTTTTACTGGCCTTATTAATCTGCTTTTTCTTAGGCGTTATCCTGACCAGGACCATCACCTCGCCGATCAAGGAAGTCACGGTTCAGGCCAATTATATGGCCGGTGGCGATTTTTCCCGCAAAATAAAGGTTCAGACTGCAGATGAGATTGGCCAGTTGGGTAATACTTTCAACTACCTGGCAGAGCAACTCAGTCAAACTATTGATGAGATTTCTTCGGAAAAAAGCAAGGTAGAGGCCATCATTTTTAATATGTCTGACGGGATTATTGCTCTTGATGGAAAAGGATATGTAATTCAGATCAATCCCGCTGCCCGCAACCTGATCCGGATCATGGATTTGAAAGTCCCAACCATGGGCCGCCCCGGATTTAATCTTTTGCGCAACTTAATCGGACAAGATGCTGTGCGCCATTATTTACACGACCAAGAGCCATATATGGCTGAAATAGCGGGCCCTGCTGACAGTTACACCGTGGAGATCAAGATTGCCCCTTTTAAAATTGAAAAAGGCAAGTTAAACGGAACTCTGATTGTGATCCACGATGTTACACGGGAAAGAGAACTGGCCCGACTGCAGGAAGAATTCGTTGCCGACGTTTCCCACGAATTACGAACCCCGCTTTCTACGGTGAAGAGCTATGTTGAAACCCTGCTGGATGGCGCTGCTGAAGATCCGCTGGTGCGCACCCGCTTCTTAGAAGTTTTATCAGCAGAGACAGACCGCATGGTGGCAATGGTAAAAGACCTTCTCACCCTGTCACAAATGGATGCAGGGCGCATCTATTGGCAGAAAACAGTGATTAACCTTAAAGATCTGGCACAGGAAGCGGTCGATAATCTTAAACATAAGCAGGGGGCAATGCTCCCAAAGATCAGCATTGCAAATGATTTTGATGATTGCCCGGTGTTTGTTGATCGCGATAAGGTGATGCACGTTTTTTCAAATCTGTTGATCAACGCTGTTAAATATACCGGAACAGAGGGCCTCATTAAGATCAGCGCCAAAGCTGACAATGAAAGCGTCAGGGTTTGTATCTCCGACAACGGTGTAGGAATACCAAAAAAAGATTTGCCCCGCATTTTCGAACGCTTCTACCGGGTTGAGAAGACACGCAGCAGAAATTTTGGCGGAACAGGGCTTGGTCTCTCGATCGTTCGCAAGGTAGTCGAAGGACATGGTGGTAGGATTTGGATAGAAAGTGAGCCAGGCAGCGGAACAAAGGTTTATTTTACCCTGCCCGGAACTGATGAAGGAGTAGTAACCATTTAATGAAAGAGTCCTTAAAAAGCATGATTCTAATAGTGTTAGTTTGTTCAAGCCTGTTTCTGACTTACCAGCTCTGGTATGGGCAGCAACCTGCCGAGCTGGCAGCAGATGAGGATATCTATGAAAGGGTTATCATCGAGCAACCCCGCCCGCCTGAACAGATTGTTTTTCCTGAAACAATTGTTATACCGGTAGAAAGTGGTTATTATGCGTTCAGGGAAGGTGAACAAATTTATTATAGGCTCTGGGAAACAATTTTGGATCAATTGCACAGCGCTTTCGCAAGAAATTCGGCGGGGACCTTTTCAGGCTTCCCTGATGAGGCGCCACTACTCCTCAGTTGTTATCTAAGACCCCTGCTGCCAGTTGGCAGCGAATCGTCGCTGCTGCCTCTGCTTCCCGAAAGCGAACTGGCCAGGCTTGACCTGAAAGAAGGTAGCGAAGCTTATTGGGTCAGGCTCGTTACAGCTGACGAAGAAGTTTTGGCCGAAGTGGAGCTCACATCTGCACAGACTGCTGTATTGAAGAATTTAATCAGCGTTGCGGAAGCGGAAGAGCGGGCTCTGCACAATCTACTTACCGAAGATGCTGCTGTTTCAGTCTCAGGATTAGGTGTTACCATCACCGGGGCGATCTTTTTGCCGCAGGAGCAGATAGATTTGGTCAGGCTCCCGGTCAAACCGGAAATGATCAATCGGGAGCAGCTTATGAAAACCTTTTTCATTGACTACAGCCTGGCCCGATCGATCGAGGAGAAAGACGGAGCAGTAATCTACACTGATGGTGAGAGAGGTTTACGCCTCACCACCGGGGGTTTTGAATACTCTTACCCGCGTCTTGAGGAAGGTGATGCAAACCAGACTGTAGCGGAGGCACTGAACAGCAGCGGAGCATTGATCAGTTACCATGGAGGGTGGCCGGCGGGCTTACGGTTGGAAAAGATAGACCAGATCCGTTTGGGACGCTCTGTCACCTATAGCACTCAGTGGAGGATGTATTACCAGGGCTATCCACTTTATGCCGCCAAGCCGACCAGGATAGTTTTCAACGATCGCGGCCTCATTCATTTCAACCGGTTAATCTATGATATTCAACCCCTGGATCAGGAACAGGCTGAAGACCGCATGACGGCTAATTGGCAGGAGGCCCTGCAGGCCGCTCTGGCATTATCTTCCGAGGAAACCGGGGAGCAGCCTGTAGATTTGAAACTGGAGGCTTTTAATCTTGGTTACGCTATTGTTGCCGGTGCGAATGAACTATGGGCGGAACCGGTATGGCATCTGCAAATAGACGGCCGGCGCATCCTGCTGCGGGCCGACAATCTGGAACAGGTCCAAGTGGAGGATTTAAGATGAACTTAGGTCGGGCCAAACTTATTTTGATCATTGCTTTTGCCGCACTTAATCTCTTTTTGGGCTACCATCTCTTCTGGCCT
>JBFYYZ010000250.1:0-6840 GCA_041309745.1 Bacillota bacterium
GGTTTTATCCCCTGCCTGCTGACAGCGATAAGCGTACAGTGCTTTATTTAGGCAGCTACCTTTACGATTTTTACCTCCTGGTTGAAGACAGTCTTCTGCAGCTTGCCAGATTAATCGATCACTGGATACCAGGCAGCCTTGACTGGCACTACCGTTTAATTAGATTAATGAGGTCCCCAGTTCCGGAGATGAGGCCCCCGGTGCTTTCATCTGCCACAGCAGATTTGCTTGATGACTATTTAATCCTATTTCTCAACTATCACCGGCATTCTTCAATGCTAACAGCCGCGAAGATAGAAAATTTAATTGGTAACCTTGTTCCACTTTATGTAAAACTGGAAAAGGAACTTTCTTTTCTGAACAGGTTATTTGTGCCGGGAAAAAGATGACATCCAAAACTTTAAGGACCATAATTGGTTTTATAGATTAAAGTTGATCAGCGAAAAACGAAGGCGGGAACAGGCAATTCCAAGTACAAGGGTAGAGAATATCCGCAGGGGGTTTTTAAATGACACAAGCACGAGGTACTGTCGCCCTGATTGGTTCTGGAGAGCTATCCGGGACGATGGTTGAAACCCATAAAAAGCTACTAGCCGGGATAAGTGCCGGTCAAAATGTTCTCTTTCTCGATACCCCGGCAGGTTTTCAGGAGAATGTAGACCTGATATCAAGGCGGGCAGTCGATTATTTTAAACAGCACATCAATCAGGTGATGGAGGTTGCCTCATTTAAGGCCAAAGATGCTGCAGCATCATCGGATGCAGAAGAATTGTACAATCTGCTTGGCCGGGCTGGTTATGTGTTAATCGGTCCCGGAAGCCCCACCTATGCTGTGCGACACCTGAAAGATTCACCCATTCCGGCTTTGCTCAGTGCTATGATCAGCAGAGGAGGATGCCTGGTGGCAGCCAGCGCCGCGGCCTTATCTGTCGGTAGCCATACAATACCGGTCTATGAAATATATAAGGTAGGAGAACCAGTACACTGGGTCGGAGGCTTAAACATCCTCGGCAAATTGGGCCTTGAGCTGGTTATAGTTCCCCATTGGAACAATGCTGAGGGGGGTAATCATGATACACGTTATTGCTATATGGGAGAAAAACGTTTCCGAGCACTGGAAGCTGAACTTCCACCAGGTACTGTCATTCTTGGTCTTGATGAACACACGGTGTGCACCCTCGATTTTAAAGCCGAAGAGGCTGTGGTTCAAGGCATTGGGCAGGTAACCATCAGGATAGAAGGATCTGAAAAACGATTCGCCCGTCGTGACCTGATCTCGTTTGACTTACTAAGAGGCGATCAGTCGGCCAATTTACAAGGCAGAACGGTTACCGTTAAATCGGGAATTAAAGCAGATCATTTACTGCAGAGTGAAGCAATGGGAACCGGGCCCGATCCTGCTTTCTGGGATAAGATGCACAATATTGAAAAGGTTTTCCATCAGTCCCTTGCAGCAAAGGATGCAACGATGATGATCAAGCAGATTCTTGAGGCAGACCGGGTCCTCTGGAAAGCTCAGCTTGACCTGGAAAACCCGGAATTTATATCGCAGGGCAGAGAACTATTCCGCGAATTGATTGTCCTGGCCGGTACAGGAATAAAAGAGCTTACATCTTTAATCCCTGAAAGGTTTGATAGCCTAATCAGTGCGCTGGTGCGGTTGAGAGAAAATTACCGCAGGGATCAACGGTGGCCGGAAGCTGATCAGATCCGCAATATCCTTTTAGAAACTGGGGTACTATTAAATGATACTGGAACAGGGCCAAAATGGGAGATTTAAGAAAAAGTGAGGTCTGCTGTTTTGAAAATCAGACAATCTTCTCAAAATGATTTACAGGGTTTACTAAAAGTTGAAAGGCAGGCCTTTGGCGAACATGAAGGGCAGGAAATTGTCGAGCTGGTGACCAACCTTTTTAATGATTCAACTGCCAGGCCATACCTGTCACTGGTGGCGGTGGAAAAGGGAATTATCCTGGGCCATGTTTTATTTACAAATGCGACAATTACCGGTCACGAAAGCTTATTATCGGTAATTTTAGCTCCGCTATCAATTGATCCCGATCGGCAAAAGAAAGGTATCGGTGGAAAGCTGATTGGAGAAGGTTTTAAGTTGTTGTCAGCGATTCGAACTGACTTGGTTTTTGTCTTAGGCCATCCAACCTATTATCCGCGCTTTGGTTTCCTTCCGGCTGGTGATTTTGGCCTGACAGCGCCTTACCCCATTGCTGTTCAGAATGCAGATGCCTGGATGGTAAAAGAGCTAAGGCCAGGCATTCTCGGGCGGATACGGGGCAGGGTTAACTGCGCCGCAGCCTTGAACCGGCCGGAATACTGGCGGGAATAGGTTTTGTTTGTAAAGGAGGTATGGTGCGATGAATGATACCGTAAAAATACTTAAGGAGCATTGCTCGGTGAGAAAGTTCACTGAGCAGGCAGTTGAACCGGAAAAACTGGAAACGATTATTGAATCCGCTCAGTGGGCGCCAACTTCAAGCCATTTTCAGGCCTATACAATCATCCGGGTTGATGATCCCGCAAAGCGTAAAATAATTGCCGCTTTGTCCGGAGGGCAGAAGTGGGTTGAAGAATCCCCCCTCTTCTTAATTTTTTGTGCCGACCTGCAGCGCAGTAAAAAGTATTGGCCAGAGCTGGACGCTGAAGTTTTGGGAAATACGGAAATGCTGATCATGGCAACGGTAGACGCGGCTCTGGCGGCCCAGAAAGCTTTGATTGCCGCTCAATCCTTAGGACTGGGTGGAGTTTTTATCGGTGGTATCCGCAACGATTTAGACCAGGTCAGCGCACTACTGAACTTGCCTGAGCTGGTCTATCCTGTTTTTGGGATGTGCCTCGGTTACGCGGCCGAACAAAATCCGCAAAAGCCGCGCCTTCCAAAGGAAGTTATTTTCAAACAAGAAGTCTACCATGATGAAGCGGATCAAGAGTTAATTGAAGAGTACGAAGAGCTTGTTCTTAGTTACTATAAGGATCGTGACAGCGGGTTAGAAGATATTTCCTGGAGTAAAAGATCTGCCGCTTATATGATGGCCAAACCGCGTCCGGATGTGGGGCCTCACCTGCGGGAAAAAGGATTTGCCTTGAGGTAAAAAGAAGATAAACATTACAACGCTCGCTGTTTTGCACATAGCACTGAGGAAAACTGATTAGCTTAGCTGAAAGGAGCATAGTCCATGGGAAAAACAATTGCAGAAAAAATCCTCTCCAATAAAAGTAACCAAGATGCAAAGGCGGGAGATATAGTAATTGCCAATCTAGACTTTGTGATGGGGCAGGACGGCACTTCACCGCTGGCAATCAGGGTTTTTAAAGAAATGAAGGCCAAGCACGTTTTTGACCCGGAACGGGTGGCAATGGTTATTGATCACAGTGCCCCCAGCCCGGTTGAAGGTGTATCTGCCCTACACAAGCAGATGCGGGAATTTGCGCAGGAACAGAAGATTCACTTTTACGATATTGGTGACGGAGTCTGTCACCAGCTGCTTCCCGAAAAAGGCCATGTCCTGCCGGGCCAACTGGTGATCGGGGCCGATTCTCATACCTGCACCTACGGGGCTATTAATGTTTTTTCAACCGGTGTCGGCTCCACCGATCTGGCTGCGGGCATGATTTCCGGTAAACTGTGGTTTAAAGTGCCGGAAACAATCAAGTTGGTTTTAAACGGAAAGTTGGCAAAAGGGGTCTACTCCAAAGACCTGATCATCTTCCTTGCCGGAGAAATTACGGCAGATGGAGCAACTTACATGGCCATTGAGTTTGCCGGTGAAGTGATCGATGCTCTATCTGTAGATGCCAGGTTTACGATTAGCAACATGGCGGTAGAGCTGGGAGCAAAATGTGGTTTAATGGAAGCAGATCAGAAAACAGATAGCTGGGTTAAGCAGCACAGCCCTCTAAGCTTCCAGCCTGTGTTTGCTGATCAGGATGCTAACTATGCCTATATCAAGGAATACGATCTCTCAAATCTTGAACCGCAGGTTGCTTTGCCTCACACCGTGGATAATGTTTCGCCGATCAGCAAGGTGGCTAGCACAAAAGTAGAGCAGGGGGTAATTGGAACCTGCACCAACGGCAGATTGGAAGACTTGAGAATTGCGGCGGCCATCTTAAAAGGTAAAAAAATCGCTGCCAATACCAGGCTGATTGTTGCTCCCTCTTCGAGAGCTACCTTTATAGCAGCAATGCGCGAAGGACTGATTGAGACTCTGGTGGAAGCCGGAGCTGCTGTGGTTACTCCCGGATGCGGCCCCTGTGTCGGAACTCACAATGGGGTGCCTGCGGACGGTGAAAATGTAATTTCGACCGCTAACCGTAACTTTAAAGGACGTATGGGCAATAACAAGGCTTCGATTTTTCTGGCTTCGCCGGCCACCGTGGCAGCCTCGATGCTGAGAGGTTTTATAACCGATCCACGGGAAATTACCGATTAGGAGGACAATTATGGAACTTAAGGGTAAAGCCCATAAATTTGGCAATGATATTAATACCGACTATATAATTTCCGGGCGGTATAAATTTAAAACCCTGGATATGAGAGAGCTGGCCAAACATGTGATGGAAGATCTGGACCCAGATTTCTACGCTAAGATTAATAAAGGGGATTTTATAGTTGCCGGCAAGAACTTTGGCTGCGGCTCTTCTCGCGAACAGGCTCCGCTGGCAATCATCAATGCCGACATCAGCGCGGTTATTGCCAAGTCATTTGCCCGTATTTTTTACCGCAATGCCATTAACACCGGCTTGCCGCTAATTGAATGCGATACTGACTTAATAGATCCAGGCGACCAGCTGGTGGTCAATCTATCTGAAGGTCTGCTAAATAACAAGAGTAAGGATTTGCAGATTCCTGTTGCTCCTTTGCCTGCGGTAATGCTAAAAATTCTTGCCGACGGGGGTCTGGTTGAGCATTTTAAAAAGTATGGCACCTTTAACTTTGATTAAACAAGACTGCATCGGGCTGCTCTCTAAGCCCTTGATCCATTTTTGATGTCATGCCGGTCAAGCTAAGCTGAAGGATTGATCTTCTTCTCATAGAGATAATCTTCATAAATATACATCAGCTCTTTATCAAATAGAGTCCTTTTTAAATCAACCGTAACGCTGCGTACCGCACTGAGCAGATCGGCCGCTTCTTGGTCGGAAAGGTCGATTCCATATTCGACAAACTTCATTTTTATGGCCTTTGAGCCTGAATGTTTACCAATCACAATCTGTCTTTCCAGCCCTACTTCTTCGGGGCTGAAGATCTCATAAGTGGCAGGATTTTTCAGGACGCCATCAGCATGAATGCCCGATTCATGGGCAAAAGTGTTGGTGCCGACAATCGGTTTGCCCGGGTAGAGCTGTCTGCCGGAGGCCCGGGCGACGTACTCGCAAAGGTTGCGAAAATCTTTTGTATTTACCCCCAGGTTAACCCCGTGCAGGTGTTTTAGGGCCATGGCCACTTCTTCGAGTGCTGCATTGCCGGCCCTTTCACCAAGACCGTTTACGGTTACACCAATAAAGCGGGCACCTGCTTTGATACCGGCCAGGGCATTGGCTGTTGCCAAACCGAAGTCATTATGGGTGTGCATCTCAATATCCATCCCGGTTTGTATGAGTAATTCAGTAATAATCTCAAAAGCTTTAAAGGGCTCCAAGACGCCGATGGTATCGCAGAAACGTAAACGGTTTGCGCCGGCTGCTTTGGCTTGCTTGGCAAATTTTACTAAAAAAGCAAAATCGCTGCGGGAGGCATCTTCTGCGTTAACAGATATGTAGAGGTTATGCTCTTTAGCAAATTCCACGGCCTTGATCATGTTTTCCAGAACCCATTCTCTTGATGTCTGCAGCTTGTGGGTTATATGAATATCAGAGGTAGAGATGGAGATCGCAACGGCGTCGACATCGCAGTCGAGTGAGTGCTTGAGATCCTCAACATTAGCCCTGTTCCAGGCCATGATACTGGCCTGCAGTTTGTAGCCAACCATCTCTTTAATTACCTCTTTTTCGTCTCCGCCCATTACCGGTATGCCCGCTTCGATCTGGTGAACACCAAGGTTATCAAGCATTCTGGCAATCCGCAGTTTTTCACGGTTGGAGAAAACTACACCTGCGGTTTGCTCTCCGTCACGCAGGGTGGTATCAACCAGTATGGGCAAATCCTGTGTAAGGGCCTCCTGAAAACGTTTCATCTGGAATTTATCTCCCATCAGATAGTAATTACTCAATACTAATTTATTGGATGAGCTATTGGAGCAATGTTACCACAACGAACAGAAGTAAATCAAATGAAACTATTTGCAGTGTAGATAAATGTAAATGCAAGGTATTAATAGCAGGAATAAATCTTGATTTGCAGAAAGTGTTGTAATAATTGATGACTATGGAGCAGGGGATAGTGTGAATCATAAACTAGAATGGTGGGTTATGATGACAGTGTTGTTGCTGATCAGTTTTGTGCCTGGGTGCACTGAGCGAACTGATGCTGATGAAGTTTTGGAAGAAATCCCTTTGGTCGAGGAGGATCCAATCGGTGAGATTATTGAAAATATGACCCTGAGGCAAAAAATTGCCGGCCTGATTATCGTAGGGCTTGAAGATACTTCGGTTAATGAGCTGATCAGGCAGCGTTGGTCAGAGTATCCATTTGGTGGGGTGATTCTTTTTGAACGAAATATTATTCGCGAGGATTGGCTTAGGGATTTTACTGCTGAATTGCAGTCGCTTGCTTTACCTGACTACCCATTAATCATCTGCATTGATGAAGAAGGCGGCTCGATTTCCCGGTTGCCGGGCGAACATTTTCCTGCTGCGGCAGATATGGCGATGATGAGTGAAGGT
>JBFYYZ010000251.1:0-4083 GCA_041309745.1 Bacillota bacterium
TGTGCTCTTCCGATCTTCGACGATCTGCTCAGTTTGCATATCGCTACCTTTGATGGAGAAAGCCTACATGTGTATGACAACGGGGATCACTTCCTTGGCTGGTCTGCCGATGACCGCTTCTGGATTTACCGGCAGGCCGGCGAGGTAATGCTGGAAGGAGTTGATTTCTCTGCTGCTCCGGTGGAACTGCCCGCAGGCGATAACTCTGACTATTTTGATGTTAAGTGGGTAAGCGGCACAGACTATGTCGCCCTCTCCGGCAATTACTATGATGGCATGACTCTCTGGACCAGCCGGGTTGACGGAGACTTAAGAGAAATCGATTCCGGAGTCAATAGTTTTGATGCTCTCTGGATCGAGTAGTTATGGCAGTGGGTTTGTATTATGCCGAAATAAAGACCAGCTGATAGCGTTGGGGAGCGTGAAATGAATACCCTCAGTAAAAATGGGTTGCTTTACAGTCAAGTATGAAGGAGAGGATATTCCTGTTTTCCTGACCAGGAAGCAGGTCAAGAATATCAATCTCAGGATTAAAAGTGATCTTACTGTAGCAGTATCTGCCGCCAGCAATGTGCCGCTTCAGTTAATTGAAGAGCTAGTTAGAAATAAAGGAGGGTGGATCTTAAAGCACTTTGAGCGCTATTCCCGCCGGCAGCATAGCTCTTCTGACCTCGCTTATCAGAGCGGGGAAAAGCTAAAGTATCTTGGCCACACCTATAACTTAGAGGTTCAGCCGGCTCTGCAGCGGGAGGAAGTTTTGTTTGACAGTGAAAATGTCTACCTCTTGGTTCGAGGTGGCCGTAGTATTGGCGAACGGGAGGAAATGATCGAGCAGTGGTACCGGGAAAAAGCGGGGGTGTTTTTTGGTCAAGCCCTTGATCGAATCTATCCATTGCTGGCCGGGCAGGGCATCACTAAGCCCGATCTGAAGATCAGAAAAATGAAGAGCAGGTGGGGTTCCTGTTCGCTAAAGATGAAGAGGATAACCCTTAACCTGGAATTAATAAAAATACCCCCGGCTTTAATCGATTACGTGGTGTTGCACGAGCTGGCCCATTTTGTGCACCAAAATCACAGCAAAGCCTTTTACGATTGCCTCTCCGGCCTGATGCCTGATTGGAAGGAACGCCGCAGGTGCTTAAAAGAAAGTGCCTTACCTGGCTAATAATCAGAGATGCCTTCAAGGGTGCAGCCGCAGGCATCTCCGCAGCATTTGCCCTTGATGCCCAGTTTGTCTATCAATACCGCGTAGGCACAGCCCACTCCCGGCCGCACATAAATCGCTCCCGGGGCGCAGTTGCGGGCGCAGGCGCCGCACTCCATGCAGGCATCACGGTCTGTAATTGAGCTAAGACTGTTTCCTATACTAAAAACCTGCTGGGGGCATACCTCAAGGCAGAGTCCACAGCCGTTACACTTGCTTTGATCCAGCTTTAAAGTGACAACATCTTTTAAGTAACTATATTTCATTGATTTTTTCCTCCACCTTAGATCAGTTTAAACGAAAAACGAAATGATTAGGGCTACTACCCCAGCAGAAGCCGATACTATGATTACCGGCAGGGCTAGACCCATTTCTTTGACTACCCCGGACAGCGAGGTGTAGGTTGTCGAGCCGGTGAAGTTGAGGCTTAAAAACGAAGCTATCGCCGGCAGGGTGAGCATGTAAATGCCCTTCAATAGCCAGGATGCGCCGCTGTAGAAAGTGGTAACCAGTAAAGCGACCAACGCCATACCGACGATCCAGCCTTTCCAGGCCAGGGCGCGCCCGGGGATGTAGGGCAGCAGTGCGGGAGCCAGCACTGTACCGACCAGGGCTGCGCCGATAAAAGGCAACAGGGTGTAGACTGCTCTGCCAAGGGCTACCGGAAATGAGTATTGTCCGGCTGAAATCAAGAGGGCAACGGAGCTAAGCAGGAAAAGCAGCAGGGCTAAACCGGCCAGGGGTTTCAGCGCGGCCACGATCTCAACCGGGGTTAATACCAGACGGTCAGCAAGGGTAAAAGTGGTGTGGCGCATTTCAGGTTCTGCTTTGCAATCGTTTTTTAAGAAGACAGGCAGGTCGCTAGCCCGGACCGGTCCGTAAACAACCCGGAAACCGCTTTCCGCCTTTACCCGGTGGGCGGCCACACCCGGCGCCCCCAATTGAGGCAGAATTAGTTTTCGGTGGCTCACCAGATCAGCCAGATTTGTTTCGGCCACCATCCGCACAATTTCAGCCGTGCCGAAGGTGCCTTTACCGGCAGCACACCAGACATTAATGCCCTTTGTGTTGATCACCAGGATCCAGAGATCCAGACCGCCGAGCTCTTTACGTAAGCTGTCAAAACTCAACTTATAATTGGCAGAGACCAGGACCGGGGCCTCCGGGGTCGGGTTTCCAACAGCGTAAAGCCCCGGTGCAATGGCATAATTCATCCGCCCTACTCCCCAGCGGGCTTTAAAGGAACCTATTTTATCGGCTGCCGTTAATTCGGTTTTTGCACGCGCCACCTGGTCAATCGCCGTTTCAATTGTCCCAGCCAGGAAGCCCTCACTGTTAACGTAGCTGATTTCTTCTTCCTGTTCCTGCGGGCTGCTGCAGCAAGATCCTGCTTCACTTTCATACATCGGGAAATCTTTGTTTTCAATGATCAATATTAGAGTCCTCCACACAGCAAGATACAATTTTGCTTTCAATCACAGCATGGGTGAGCAGGCTGATGCTTTCCATTACCTGATCTTGTTTTTCGGTTGGAATTCTGGAGAAGATTGAATGATAGTATTGATCAAAAGTACGGTTAATGCGATCGCAAATGTGCTGCCCTTTACCGGTCAGCGAAAGGGTAACATAACGACGATCTTCCTGGTTGGCATTGCGATCCACCAACTCGCCGGTGACCATGGTGTCTATTGTCCTGCTCAATGTGCTGGGGTCAAGGCCGAGTATGTTGGACAGATCAACCAGCGAGAGTTCTTTCTTTTTGCCGATTTCCAGCAAAGCATGACACTGAGCGATAGTGACGCCGCAGCAGTCGGCATCGTTTTTGGCCTGCCAGCCCAGAGAACGCTGCAGGTGTCGTAAACTATCGCGGAACAGGCGAATATCTTCCGGTTTCATTGTACCCTCCAGTCAGCATAAATGATAACTGCAATAATTGTATTATACAACTACCATTTAAGTCAACACTTACTTTAGGGTTTAATGAAAATACCGGCAGCATTATGAGCAGCGAACTTAAAACTCCATTAATGCAGGTGGGTGGAGGCGATAACCTGCATATTGCCAAAATACTGGGTCATCTTTTTACTGCCACAACCCGGGCAGGTATGCTTTTTAGCCCTTTCCTTTTCGGCCAGGGTTTCTTTTACCTCCATCACCTTTCCACAATCTTTACAGATGTATTCATAGATGGGCATAACTTTCCCCCCTTGGTAAGAATAAACTAACGCGGTTCCAGGATCAGCTTGCTCGGCAGAGCCTGAACATCTTCAACTTTAAAAATCATCTTTTTATATTCCCCAGCGAGCCACATCTCTGTCTGGTCGTTGTAATGCTTACTGAGCGGATGCCCGGAAATGCCGCCGGCCAGAACATCAAGCGCTTCATAGTTGTCCATATTTACCATGTAACGCCAGGGCGCCGAGTGGGTTACTCCATAAGGATCGGTTAGCTGGTAGCTCATGTTAGCCGGGGTATGGAAAGAGCCCCCCACCGGGTAGGGTCCACGGTTGTAAATGCGAGCCAAAGCATCAACCGAACCGAGATTGTGGCGGAGCGTTATCGTGTGCAGCTCGCTCCAGCGCCAGTTTTCCGGTGCACTTCCCAGCTCTTCGCTTAAATACGCCACCGTCTCTTTGAAAGCCAGGACAATAATATCGTCCCGCTCTTCCTCGACCGCAGTTTCGATATTGTTGAACCAACCCGATTCTTCGCTTAACAGCATCCGGTCAAAAGCGGTAGCGTTGCCCCGATTGTGCAAAAAGCGCTCATACATCTCCTCGCCCATTTCGTCCTTAAAGGTCAGTTCCATCATTTTAAAATAGAGCACATTATAAATAGTAGGTCCAACCGCATCGGCCTCTTCGTAACTGTCTTCCAGC
>JBFYYZ010000252.1:0-2655 GCA_041309745.1 Bacillota bacterium
TACTGGTTTTAGCATTACTGGTGACCGGCTGCGGCCAGTCAGCTGCGCCCGTGGAAACACCGGCAGAAGAAGAAGAGGAAGTTGAAGAAGTTAAGGAACAGGCATCAATCATGATCGCAGGTTCAGATTCGGAAGTTAACCTGGTAACCAGGCTGGCTGAAGAGTACATGACTGCTAATCATAATGTAGCCATTGCTGTAACCGGTGGTGGTTCGGGTGTGGGCATCACTTCCCTGATCGACGGCGGTATTGATATCGCAAACTCATCGCGCCCGATGAAAGAAGATGAAGAAGCAAATCTGAAAGCTAATCAGGGGCAGGACGCACATGCTGTTCGTTTTGCCGTTGACGGAGTTGCGGTTGTTGTTAACAAAGATAACCCGCTCGCAGAACTAACTGTTGATCAGATCGGCGCAATCTACCGCGGCGAGATCACCAACTGGTCAGAAGTTGGCGGTGAAGACCTGGCCATTACCCTTTATGGACGCCAGAGCACATCCGGCACTTACGTTTTCTTTATGGAAAAAGTAGTTCAGGCTGATTACTCACCGGAGATGCGCAACCTGGCCGGTACTTCCGATATCGTTGAAGCTGTAACTAACGACCTTGGTGGAATCGGTTACGCTGCTATCGGTTATGCTACCAAAGAAGGAATCAAGGCTCTTAAAGTATCCGCTGATGAGACTTCGGAAGCATTTGACCCGACAATTCTTGAAAACGTTACCAGTGGCAAATATCCTTTGACCCGTCCGCTCTATCAGTTTGTGATTGGCAAGCCAAGCGATGCGATCCTTGACTTCCTGCTCTACGAAGTTAGCGAAGAGGGACAACAACTGGTTCTTGACGAAGGTTTCTATCCAATTACCGATGCTGATGTAGACTTTAACAAAAAAGCACTACAGTAAACGTTGGCTGCTGTTGTGAACTGTTGACCGGCAGATCCCTGTTAAAGCCCTGCGATCCACTGCTGAAACTGTACGGTGGGTTGCAGGGCGCTTGAAATTAAAGCTTTTTTGCTGCTAAGGCAGCAGGCAGAAGGAGGTTTACTTTTGCGCTCCCGAACGGAAATTATAATGCAGATCATCTTTTGGGCAAGCGGTATCGCCATTATTCTTTTTTTAGCGGGGATATTGTTTACTCTGCTTTCAAATAGTCTTCCTGCCTTAAGTGAAGTAGGCTTATTAAATTTCTTTAGACCTGGCCTGTGGCGGCCTGGCGCTTTTGGAGAGCCGACTTACAGTATTAACAACTTTATAATTGGCACTTTTATGGTTACCATGGGTGCTCTCGCTTTTGCCGTACCCTTAGGGGTTGCTGCTGCGGCATACCTTTCTGAGATTGCTTCTCCCTGGGAAAGAGAGCTTTTTAAACCGATTGTTGAAGTGCTGGCCGGTATCCCTTCGGTTGTGCTTGGCTTTATCGGCCTGGTAATCCTTGCGCCAATTATTGCTAACCTATTTAACATTCCCAGCGGGATCAACGCCTTAAATGGCGCGATTCTAGTGGGGATTATGGCGCTGCCCACAATTATAACCCTGGCTGAAGATGCGATCACAGCAGTCCCCAAAGAGTACCGCCATGCTTCTCTGGCCCTGGGAGGAACCCACTGGCAAACTATCTGGAAAGTTACTGTGCCGGCAGCTTTTTCTGGGATTACCGCTGCTGCCATGCTCGGAATGGGGCGGGCGATCGGTGAAACGATGACAGTGTTGATGGTAACCGGCAATATGATTGACCGTCCTTCCACCTTTCTCTATTCAACAACAACATTGAGTGCTAATATTGCTATTGATATCGGTGATGTTGTTTCGAATTCTGTTCACTTTCATGCCCTCTTTTTTGTTGGTTTGGTCCTCTTTGTCATAACCTTTATTGTTAATTTGCTGGCCGATATTCTGATTCAGCGTAAGCCGGAGGTGAACAAATGAAAAAGGGAAAAGCTAAAAAAAATGGTTCTGAATTCACCGGTTTTGAAAAACTGGGGTACTGGATCCTTCGTTTCTCACTCCTGCTGGTCCTCTTTGTCCTTGGTTTTATTATCTATGATATCTTTACCAAGGGAATCGGTGTTATCAACTGGGAATTTCTGACTTCTGCGCCCCGAGTTGGCATGACAGAAGGCGGGATATTTCCGGCTCTGGTTGGTACCTTATATGTAACCATGATTACCATTGCGTTTGCTGTTCCACTTGGGGTAGGCGCAGCGATCTACTTAAATGAATATGCCATTCAGGGTAGGTTTACCAGGCTGATTAGGATGTCACTCAGAAATCTGGCCGGAGTACCGTCGATTGTTTTTGGTCTTTTTGGGATGGCAGTATTTGTAAAGCTCTTTGGTTTCGGACCTTCGCTGATCGCTGCTGGTATTACTCTGGGTTTGCTCACTCTTCCTGTTACAGTAACGGCTGCGGAGGAAGCTTTAATTACGGTTCCCCGATCATACCGGGCTGGTTCGTTCGCTTTAGGAGCAACCCGCTGGCAGGTAGTGCGGACCGTGGTGCTGCCGCGGGCGATCCCCGGGATACTGACCGGCACAATATTGGGTCTGGCCAGGGCTGCCGGAGAAACAGCGCCGATTCTGGCAACCGGGGCAGCATTTTTCCTGCCTGCTTTACCCGATTCGATTAAAAGTCAGTTTATGGCTTTGCCTTACCA
>JBFYYZ010000253.1:0-3065 GCA_041309745.1 Bacillota bacterium
CTTGGTAAAGGACTGGCGGTTGATCAAAACTCCCTCACAGCTGAAACCGGCTTTTAAACCGAGCGGGATGGTATATTCTTCGAGTTTGAGCTTACCCTTTCGCACTTCACCGACCTCAAAAGCCACCCAGCCATCGGACTCTGTAATCCGGTAAAGCTCGGTAAAAACCCTGCCCATCGCTTCCGACCAGGCCTCGATCGTTTTAGCCATTGTCATCCGCTTTTCAATAGCTCTGCTGTCTAGACCGTTAAACCAGCACCGGAGCCAATTATCTTTTGAGTACTGGACGATATCAAGAAAAGGCGGCGAAGTAACGGTTAGATTAACCGAACCGCCTTCAATTTCCGGGGTTGAAGAAGCATCTTTCTCAAGAAAGATTGCAGTTTGCGCTGCTTGCTGCAGGGTGGTAATCTCAGCAGACTGCAGGTTTTTTAGCAGGGAAGAAGACTTGCGCTCGATTATCTTTTTAACATCCCGGTACTGCGGGCTTTGATTTCTCTTTTGATTGATTTTTTTTTGGCTCTCCGGCAAAACCGCCTGGTTTGGCGGCAGGGTGTAAACCGAAAAAAAACCGCTGGAGTGGCCGGTCAGACGGTTGGTTGCCACCATGCGCAACCAGCGGTCGATATGATCTTCTACACCCTCTGCTTTTTGCTGCTGCAGGTAATTTCTGAGCGATACAATTTCGGCTTCTGTTTCCGAATGATAGAACATCGACAAATCAAGATCGGCTTTCAGGGCCGGCATGAAAACAATTTCAGCAAGTCTTTGCCTGATAGCTTCTTTGGCCGGAACCTCCAGGCGGGGCCTGGAAAGAATTTCGCTTAAGGGATTTACATCGTTGGCAATTACCTCTCGCCCCATCAGGGCCGCTTCGATGATCGTCGTTCCCCGGCCGCTGAAGGGGTCGTATACTTTATCCCCCGGCGAGGTTAATCGGTCAATAAAAAAACGAGGCAGCTGAGCCTTAAAGCAGGCCCGGTAAGATACCTCGTGAATCGACAAAGCCTGCCGCTGCCTGGCCGTCCAGAATTCGTTGATATAAAAAGGAATACGGCTGCTACCGATATCCCGGTATTCTAATGCTGTTTGGCTTGCGCCTTCAGTTTGGAGAGAATAATTTGCCAGGTAATCGGAAACAGAAGTCCAATCGCCCTCGATTGCCACCACACCCTATCTTTGAAACAATAGATCTAGTTGGCTAACAATTCTACAAAACCCTTAAATTGCCTTCAGACTGAATTATATTAATTGCCAACTACAACCAAGCCATCTATAATTGGTACGGGTGATCTACTTGAAAGAAAAATATAAGGGACTGGCGATAATGCACTTTTTTGTTGGAATCGGTGCCTTGGTCGGCGGTGGGGCAGCCATCCTCGACCCGTTTAACCCTCTGGGCGCTCCGCTTGATATGCTGAAATACTCTCCATTTGATAACTTCCTCATTCCGGGATTAATCTTGTTTTTAATCATCGGCATCGGCAGCATAATCAGCGGTGTGATGGCCCTATTAAAATCTAACTACCAGGGCTACTACAGCTCTGTCTCCTCCTGGGCCTTGATGATCTGGATCGCAGTCCAGTGCCTGATGCTTAAAGCCATCGTCTTTGCTCATGTTTTCTTTTTCTTGATTGGGTTAGCCGGGGCAGTTCTGGCTTTTACCATTTTGGATGATAAACAACAGCTTCCGGCCAATCTGCTAAGAAATTTAATTAAAAAATAGCAGGTAGCACGACAAATAATTCAGGGAATGCGTAACCTAATGATGAGAAAACTTTGGTTAATAGTTTTTCTGCTATTATTTTTATTTCTGGTTTTGGGTTTCTTCTTACTGATGGGAAGCGATGCGGAAGAAGAAACCCGCCCTAATTATAATCTTACCGACTATAAAGCAGCCGAAGATGAATTTGATTTTGACAATTACTACGAAAGAGTTGACTATATTATCATTGCTTATTATACCGTTGACGATGGTGAGCTAAGCGAGTTCATTATGCCGGAGATCACTGTAACACGCTATGATCAATATGCGGAAGATTTAGATCTTACTTATGAAAAACTGGCCGCATACCAGGACGCACATCAATTTTATGAAGATATATGGACCATCGTCAAAGCGATTATCCCCAAGCCCTATCTTAAGCATGTTGCCTACCTGGAAATCTTTACTGACGGTAGCGATAACTTTCTGGGTGCTATTGAGGAGGTAGAAGGACGCACAGACAGTGTTATTCTTAGCCTTGACTTGGAGGATATGCTTGATGAAAACGGCGAAATGAGAAATAGGGAGTTAGCCGAGACAATAATCCATGAACTGGCCCATATCATCACCCTGGCCACAGACCAGGCTGAATGGGTAGAGGAAGAGGATTCAAACCCTCAAACCTACTACATTTACGAATATGACCTTGACACCTTTGAAGAATCCTACTTAAATCAATTTTTCCAGCTTTTCTGGATCGATATTTACAACGAATGGTCATCCTTTTTCTATCAGTACGGCATTTTATACGAAGGTGATGAAGAGCTGGCAGAGGAGTATGATGAAATTCTCGCCGGTTACCTTGATGAATTCTATGAAAAATACCAAGAACGGTTTGTTACAGAATATGCTGCAACCAGCCCCACTGAAGATCTAGCCGAGGCATTTGTCTTTTTTGTGACCGGCAATTTAGAACCAGGGACTGAAATTCGCCATCAGAAAATAGATTTCTTTTACTCTTTCCCCGAGCTGGTGCAGATTCGCCACCAGATTGAAACCAATTTAACTGAACTGGGTGTAATAATTTTAGAGAACTGAAAGTTTATGAAGAACCTGAGCTTCGGGAACCTGTTGATCTATGCCTGGCCAGTAGCCCGCTGGTAAAAAACCCCCGATAGCTTAATAGTTAAAGGTTGTTAACCTTTTCGATGTATTTTTGGATATTAAACTTCGATTTGCTGCCTTTGTAGCTCATATAGCGGATCTTGCCGAAGATTTGTCGCTCAGGCCAGGCCCGGTCATGAACCCCGCCAATGCTCCAGGCTATCCCGGCGTAGCCGTTTGGATCACGTCCGTCCAG
>JBFYYZ010000254.1:0-10616 GCA_041309745.1 Bacillota bacterium
ATACTTATCCCCCCGCAGGTTTGTTCGCAGCAGTTTCAGTGAGCAGGGCTCGCGCTTTATTGCCGACCTGGCACCTGCCGTTAATACGCAGGAAGCCAAGGAGTTTATCAGTAAGGTCCGGGCTGAGCTTTCTGATGCTACCCACCATACCTATGCTTACCGGATAGGCGCCGGTAGCACCCTAATTGAGCAGGCATCAGACGACCGTGAACCGACGGGAACGGCAGGTGCGCCGATCCTTCAATATTTGCAGGGCCATCATATCTCCGATGCCGTGCTCGTAGCAACCCGCTATTTCGGCGGCACTAAGCTGGGTATCGGTGGCCTGACCCGCGCTTATCGCAACTGTGCTAAAATTGCCTGCGAAGCTGCTCATCTTGATCTTAAGGAGCCGTTGGTTAAATATACCATGCAGTTTAAGTATGAAGAGCTCGGGGCTGTAACCAGGCTGGCGGAGAGTCTTGGCGGGCGGATTTTAGAGGTTGTCTACGGTGATGCAGTTACCCTTACCCTGGAGCTTCCTTTGCGCACTTCCGTGCTATTTCGGGAGCGCTATAAGGCCGTTTGCCGGGGTCGTGGTAAACTCGAGCTTTATTGACAGTCATTCTTTAAAACAGCTATAATTGCCTTAATTCTCTATGGAGGTTAACTGATGCAGTCAAGCACAATTCGCGATCTCTTTCTGGACTATTTCAGATCAAAAGAGCACCTGATCATACCCAGTTTTTCACTAATTCCGCAAAATGACCCAACCCTGCTCCTTATCGGGGCTGGGATGGCTCCACTAAAACCTTATTTTACCGGGGAGAGAAAACCACCGCACTCGCGGGTGGCAACCTGCCAGAAATGTTTGCGAACCCCAGATATAGAAAGGGTCGGCTACACCGGACGGCACGCCACCTTTTTCGAAATGCTCGGCAACTTTTCTTTTGGTGATTACTTTAAGGAAGAGGCGATCGCCTGGGCCTGGGATTTGGTTTTAAACGGTTACCGGTTACCCGTGGAACGTCTCTGGGTCAGTATCTATAAAGATGATGATGAAGCTTATCGGATCTGGAATGAGAACATCGGTGTGCCTGCCGACCGGATCAAGCGTTTAGGCAAAGAGGATAACTTTTGGGAGATTGGTCTTGGGCCCTGCGGGCCTTGTTCTGAGATCTACTACGACCTGGGCGAAGAAGCCGGATGCGGCAGCCCCGATTGCGCTGTCGGCTGTGACTGCGATCGCTATCTGGAAATCTGGAACCTCGTTTTTACCCAGTTCAGCCGCGAACCTAATGGCGAACTAGTTGAGTTGAAGCAGAAAAATATTGACACCGGCGCCGGCTTGGAAAGGGTGGCTATGGCCCTGCAGGGAGTGCACTCGCTTTACGATACCGACCAGGTCCGGCCGCTCTATGATCATTTTGTTAATCTGGCCGACCCCGGACGCCGCGATCAGCAAATACCGCTTAGGGTGGTCACCGAGCATAGCAGGGGAACGACCTTTTTGATCGCCGATGGGGTTATCCCTTCCAACGAAGGCAGGGGCTATGTGCTAAGAAGATTGCTGCGCAGGGCAGTTCGCTTCGGGCGTCTGCTAGGGATAGAAGGAGACTTTATGACCGAGGCTGCTTCCCTGGTTGTCGACCAGATGGGATCAGCCTACCCTAACCTTAAAGATCGCCACGAATATATTCGCCAGGTGGTCAACCTCGAAGAGCAGAAGTTTCAGGAAACACTGGTCCAGGGTATGGATATTCTTGATGGCTATCTGGAGAAAATGCAGCGTGAGGGAGAAAAAATTCTTCCAGGTAATCAGGCTTTCAAACTATATGATACCTTCGGTTTTCCGCTGGACCTGACGGCCGAGATTCTTCAGGAAAAAGGTTTTTCCGTCGATAGAGAGGCTTTCGGGGCTAATTTAAAGGAACAGCAGGAGAGAGCGAGAGCGGCGGCGCGCACTACTGCCGGTAAAGACTTAAATGAACATTATAAGGCGGCTGAATCACTGGAAACAGTTTTTACCGGCTACGAAGAATTAGAACAGGATGCGCAGCTGATGCTGGCTCTGGCAGGTGGAAAGACAGTTGACGAGCTTAACCAGGGTGATGAAGCCGAGCTGTTTCTCAATCATAGCCCCTTTTATGCCGAAGCAGGTGGTCAGGTAGGCGATACCGGCCTGATCGAGGCGGAAGGCGGCGCTGTCTTTAAGGTGATTAACACCGTTTTTACCCCTTCCGGCCAGATTGCCCACCAGGGGCAGGTGGTTGAGGGGCATTTTAAAACCGGCAGCCGGGTGCAGGCCAGGGTTGATCAGGTCCGTCGCCGCGGTATTTGCCGCAGTCATACTTCAACGCACCTGTTGCACAGAGCCTTAAGAAGGACGCTGGGTGATCACATCAATCAGGCCGGCTCGCTGGTTGCGCCAGACCGCCTGCGTTTTGACTTCAACCATTTCACCGCTCTTTCGAGTGAGCAGCTGCGCACTGTGGAAGAGGAAGTAAACCGGATGGCGCTTGATAATGTAAAGGTTACCGCCACCTTGACTACCCTTGAGTCAGCAAAAGTAGCGGGTGCGACAGCTTTGTTTACCGACAAGTATGAAGAGGGATCGGTCCGCATGGTTTCAGCAGGCGACTATACCCGTGAACTTTGTGGCGGAACCCATGTTTTAGCCACGGGGGAAATTGGGCTTTTTAAAATTATCGCTGAAGAAGGAATTGGTTCCGGCCTGCGTCGTATTGAAGCAGTTGTCGGCTTCGGCGCTTACCGGCAGGCTGTAAAAAATGATCAGCTGCTAAAAACGATTGCTCAGGCGATGAACACTGACTTACCACGGCTTATCGATAAGGTAACTGAACATCTTGCTGAACATAAGATGCTGCAGAAAGCAAGCCAGGAGCTGCAGCAAAAGGTTGCTTTCTCCGAGGTTACGTCGCTTCTTTCGACGGTCGGGGATGTTGACGGGGCAAAAGTGCTAAGCGCAGCTGTTACCGCCGAAGACCTTGAATCGCTGCGCCTGGTAATGGATGAAGTGAAAAACAACCTCAGTTCGGTGGCTGTGGTTTTAGGGGCGGTCAGCAATGGCAAAGTAATCCTCGTCAGCTCGGTTACCGCAGATCTTGTCGAACGCGGTATCAGGGCGGACCGTTTGATTAAAGAAGTTGCTAAACTGGTAGACGGGGGGGGCGGCGGTAAAGCTGACCTGGCTCAGGCGGGTGGCACTAACCCTGCAGCCCTTACGGAAGCGTTGGCTGCTGTGGAAAATCTAATCCGGGAGCAGCTTCAGGAAAAATCGTAACTGCTTATTATCGGCATATTACATCTGGTGTAACCAAAGAAGGAATGATCATCCACGGTTAGGCGCCAGACGGGAGGAGTTACTTGTGACTGATAATTTTAATCATGATGAAACTGTCTTATTCAGGGTTGATGGTGAAGAGGTTGACAATAAGGCCAGAAAAGTAATGACCTCAGTCTATCAGGCCTTAAAAGAAAAAGGGTACAACCCGCTCAATCAACTGGTTGGCTACCTGTTGTCCGGCGATCCGGCTTACATAACCAGCCACCAGAACGCTCGCAGCCTGATCAGGCAGGTGGAGCGCGACGAGCTGCTGGAAGAGATCGTCGGAACCTACCTGAAAATGGCTGAAAAGAATAATCTGTAATGGAGCTGCCAACACCTTGCGCCTGTTAAGCATCGATCCCGGAGAAAAAAGAATCGGTGTGGCAATCAGCGATCCACTGGCTTTGACAGCCCAGGGTTTGGAAACGATTGCTTTCACAGAGCAGGAGCAGGCGCTGGAACGCATTGCAGACCTTTGCGAGGAGTATGGGGTTGAAAAGCTGATTGTTGGCAATCCGCTTAAACTTGATGGCAGCAGGGGCAAGGCCTCGGAACTGGCCGCAGATCTGGCTCACCGACTCGAGCAAAGAACCGGTCTGCCTGTAATGATGGTCGACGAGCGTTTTACCTCGTGCAGCGTGGATAAGATTCTGATAGCCGACGGAACGAGACGTAAAAAACGCCGCGCAGTGCGAGACAAACTGGCGGCCGCGCTGATCCTTGAAACCTACCTGGCCTGCATGAAGCGGGACTGCAGGGAAGATTAACATGAAACTGATAAATGAGGTGTTAAAAAGTGAATGGTAACGGAGAAGAGAGAACAGATCTGGTCATCTTGGTGGATGAAGAAGGCAACGAGCATGAATTTGCTCTGATAGACCGCTTTGAACTTGATTTTAAAGAGTATGCCATCCTGGTTCCGGTAATGTATCTGGACGAAGAAGAAGAGGAAGGCGACGAGTTAGATTTTGAAGACGAGGCCTATATCTTTCGTATCGATGTTGATGGAGATGAAGAAACCCTGGTTGAAGTCGACGATGAAATAGAATGGAACGAAGTTGCCTCCGTCTGGGAGGAACGGGTCCAGAGTGAGGAATACGAAGATGACGAGGAGTTTTTTTAAAAGGAGCCTGGTAGATGTTCAGAAGAATTCTAATGATACTGGTTGTTTTAGTTATCCTTGCCCTGGCCGCTTACGTCGCCGGGAACAACTATTATAACCAACAGTTGCAACCTGTTGATCCGGAAGCGGTTGATGATTACCGGTTAATTGAAATACCATCCGGCGCCAACGCTGCATTAATTGGAGAGCTGCTTTACGGAGAAGGCCTGATCCACAACCAGCAGGTTTTTCAGCTTTACGTACGTCTTCACTCTCTGGGGCATCGCTTCATCGCCGGCATCTATAATCTAAGTCCTTCGCTTAGTCTGGAACAGATTGCGGAAAAGCTCGCAAACGGTGAAATCTACTCGGAAACGATCTGGTTTACGATCCCCGAAGGCTTTACCGTTAAAGAGATCGCGCAGCGCCTTGAGGAAAGAGGCCTTGTGGAGAGCAGCTTATTTCTTGACTTTGCCCGCGAGCCTTCGATAAGCATTCTGGAGAGTTTTCCTTTTTTAAAGGCAGTAACTGATCCAGAGGTAGAATTTTTGCTGGAAGGCTATCTTTTTCCCGACACCTACGAAGTTTACCCGGAAAGCGGGGTGGAAGAGATCACAGCCTTAATGCTGCGCCGCCTGGAGCAGATCATCACCGCAGAAGATCAGCAGCGTATAGCAGAGCTAAACAGCAGCCTGCATGAAATTCTCACCATTGCTGCCATGGTCGAGCGCGAAGGCCGTGTTGATCATGAGCGGCCTTTAATTGCCGGGGTGATTTACAACCGTTTGGAAATCGATATGTTGCTGCAAATTGATGCCACAATCCAGTATGCCCTTGGAGAAACAAAAGAATTCCTGACTTTTAAAGATCTTGAGATTGAATCCCCCTATAACACTTACCTCTTTGGTGGTCTACCTCCCGGGCCGATTGCCGCCCCCGGGGCTGCTTCAATTAAGGCGGCCCTCTACCCTGAAGCCTCTGACTATTTTTTCTACAACTACAAGTACGACGGTACTGGCGAGCATTACTTTTCCCACACTCTGCAGGAACATCTTGAAAATGTCGCCAGGGCTGAAGCCAACATCCCTTAAAACCATGCAGATAAATAGCTACCAAAAAGTTAAAAAGTGAATAATGGTTATTTTTTCATTAATCCAACAAAATGTTGACAAAAAAAACTATTTGATATATATTTATCATACCAACTGTTGCCAAACCTGTTCGACAAGGCTAACCAACCGAAAGGCTGGGGCGCAAAGCAACAGGGTCTAAGGCTTAAAAGAGCTATGACAGCCTTGCTGGCTGAAGCAGGTGTTTTTAATATTATCAATTGGGTTGCCTAGAGGTGTAATAATGTATCTAATGATGGTAGAAAACAACTACATATCTTCACGGAAGATCAAAAGCGTGCTGGATAATAACAACATCAGTTGCGAAATAGTTAAATTTTCATCAAATGCTGCCTTACTTGAAATAGCCAAGAAGGTTGCCCCCGAGATGGTAATCATCGATTTTGATCTTGTAGTTAATGATTCAGTAAACATGGTTAAAGAACTTCGCCATCACTGTCCCGGCGCATATATTATTGCTTTTGTTGATCCTGATCAACATAGCAGGCTTCATCAAGCGATTGACGACGGCATCGATAACTTCATGTTTAAGTCATTGCAGCGTGAAGATGTTTTACTGAGAATTAAGATAGGGTTGCAGCATCAAAACATCCGAGGTATTAAAGCAATTGAAGATCGTGAAATATCCACAGAGCCGGTGCCGGAAACTATTTCTGTGCCGGAAGAGCCTGCTGCTGACAGCAAAAAAATATTCGAGGACCTGGCTGATCTCTTTACCCGGGAGCCTTTAACGGAAAATCAACCGGAAGATGATCAAATGTTTGAAAAATTGGCTCCTAATGTAGCTCATAGCGAATCAGAAACTATTTTCGAAGAAGAGCTTGAACTACCTGAAGAAATGAAGTTTTCGATAGATGATAAAGAGCTCTTTGGTCTGATCAGCGAGGATCACTCCGTCGATCGAAGTTCCTTTGAAGATCTCTTTAACGATCAGCAAACAGCGCCTGCGAAAGCAATAAAGCAGAAAGCCAAACTCCAGAAATAAGTAAAAGAAAAGCAAAAGCTCTCTGGAGAAAAACAGTAGCGCAGTGGTGGATAATCTGCTTTAGCGGGATAACAGGCATATGGTCCCTTTTTTCGAGGGACTTTTTTATATTGACAGAGGAAAAAATGATATTAAGTGGAATTTTATGAATAGTATCTGTTATAATGTGAAAAACCGCTTTACATGAGGAGGTTGCCAGGTGTATCTCTTTTTGGTTGATTACAGCAATATTTCTTCTGAACATTTACAAAAGATGTTTAGCCAGGTATTGCCTGAAGAGGACATTGTTAACTGTTTTTCGCCGTCCACCCTTTTGAAAATCTCCGAGAAGTTTAAGCCCGATCTGGTGGTCATTGATTTTACGATGGTTGAAGCGGACAAGGTGGATCTAATCGAAACCCTGCGTGATAAGTGTCCCGATACTTATATTTTAGCCATGATTGAAACCGATTATTACGACCAGCTCTATCAGGCAATTGAAAAGAATTTGATAGACGATTATATCGTCAAGCCGGTTTCGGAAGATGAATTTGCGGCCAGGATCCTGATTACCACCCGCAGAAAAATTTTTCAGCAACCATTGTTTGCTACGCCTCTGCCTAAGCAACCGGTCGACAGCAATGAGCAAGAGGTAAATATAGCGAATATTAAAGAATCTGAAGAATTCGATTTTTTGGAGGCTACGCCGGCACCTACTCTATTCGTGGAATCTGAAGAAATTAAAAGCTCTGAGTCTGAAGGTTACTCTGCCCCTCGCCTGGAAGAAGAATATTACCTTAAGGCCGATAATGAGGAACTGGAGGAAATAAGCTTCGGCGAGGCTGACCTACAGCTGCCCAATCAAGCAAGTCCGGATCTGGAAACATTTGATCAGGATGAGAAATTCGAAAACAAAGATGATCTTTTCATCGATCAGTTTGCTCTGTTGGAAGCAGACGAGCCGACCCGTAGCTTTGCAAAGGAAGAGCTACCGGACACAACGAAGAGTGAGAAAGAACTGGGGGAGGATTACTTTAACGATCTTTTTCTCGAACAGCATGACGTGGAAGAAAAGACTGAGAAAAATTTAGAACCAGAGCTCCTGCCTCCTGCACCACCGGTTTTTGAAGGGTTTGATGATGTACCCGAAAGAGACATCGATATCTCCATCAAAGATTTTATGCCTGGTGAATCTGCTGACCAGTTTTTAAAAGAACAAGAGACTGAAGCAAAAAACGGTTTTAACGAAGATCTTCTTGACCGTTTTCTCGGTGATGAAGAGGAAGATGAGTCAGACGAGGAAGATGATTATGAAGAGGACAGTGAGCCTTCGGGCCTGTCGCGTTTCTTGGCGGTGTTCATGAATATTGTTTTAGCGCTACTGCTGTTGATGATGGCTTCGCTATCTTTTTTCCTTATTCACAATCGGGTAGCCGACGGACCCCCGAGTCTGGCGGGCTTTACATTTTATGTCATGCAGGATGATGATCTTAATGCCGATGCAAACCCCGGCAGCCTGGCTGTAGTAAGAGCAACTGATGTAACAGCAATTTCGCTGGGCGATATTATTAATTTCAGGTCGCCGGTCAACCCCAGTGCTACGTCTACCCAGCGCGTTGTAGAGATCAACCGTGATGGAGGTCTTAAGTTTGTGACCAGCGGTGATGGAGCCGGTGCTGTTCAAACCACTTTAGTGCCGGCCGAAAATGTTTCGGGCAGGGTTCTCTTTTCGGTGCCGTTCTATGGTCAAATGGTCGATTACGTTCAAACCAGTCAAGGCTTGATTCTATTAATCTTTTTACCCGGTGTGATCATTATCATCTGCCAGCTGATCAAGATCACCCGGCACATTTCCGGCAACAAAAGATCGGACAGGAGAGACCGCCACCGCGAAGTGGTTGAAGAAGAATAGAAAAACGAAACCCCTGCGCATAGATGAATGATCGATTAGCAGCCCAACTGACGGGCGATAACCAGCCTTTGTACCTCCGAGGTGCCTTCACCGATCTCCATCAACTTGGCGTCGCGAAGGTAGCGTTCCACCGGGTATTCTTTGGTGTACCCATAGCCACCGAAGATCTGGATCGCTTCCAGGGCGGCAGCTACGGACGTTTCTGACGCAAATAGTTTTGCTATCGCCGATTCGCGGGTAAAGGGTAGCCCCTGGTCCTTTAACCAGGCGGCGCGGTGGACCGCCAACCTGGCCAACTCAATGCGGGTGGCCATATCGGCCAGTTTAAACTGGATTGCCTGAAACTTTGATATCGTCTGTCCAAATTGCTTGCGTTCTTTGGCGTAAGCCAGGGCGGCATCAAGCGCAGCCTGGGCAATGCCGACGGAAAGAGCGCCGATGCTGATTCTGCCGCCGTCGAGAACCTTCATGAATTGTTTAAAACCTTCACCCCGCTTACCCAAGAGGCAATCTTGCGGCACACGTACATCTTCAAGGACAATTTCAGCGGTATCAGAGGCCTTTAGGCCCAGCTTCTCATAGGGGGCTGTTACTGAGTAGCCTGGTGTCTCAGTGGGCACGATAAAGGAACTGATGCCCCTGGTGCCCTGGCCTGGCTCGGTAACTGCTGTGACGATTACCATTCCGGCATGGCTGGCATTGGTGATAAAACACTTGGTGCCATTGATTACCCACTCGTTGCCTTCCAGCACCGCGGTTGTTTTGGTGCCACCCGCGTCGGAGCCAGCATCGGGTTCGGTGAGGCCGAAAGCGGCCAGTATCTCGCCTTTGGCACAGGGGGTGACCCACTTTTTCTTCTGTTCTTCCGTGCCGAAGAGATAAACCGGGCCGGTACCGATCGAACAATGAGCAGCATAGGTGATCCCGGTCGAGGCGCAGGCCTTTGATATCTCTTCAATGGCGATTACGTAGGCCAGGTAGCCATCGCCGGTGCCGCCATACTCTTCGCTGAATGGCAGGGCAAAGAGGTCAAGGGCAGCCATCTTTTTAATGATTTCGTGGGGAAACCGGCTTTCCCGGTCGAGATCGGCGGCTATCGGCGCCAGCTCTTTTGTGGCAAAGTCGCTGACCATCTGGCGAATCATTAATTGGCTCTCACTGAGAGCAAAATCCATTATTTATCCTCCTCTTTTCAGGTAAACGTTTCTTTTAATTGTAATGCTAGCAGTTCTATAAGTAAAGTTGCAGCGCCCGGAATTTAAAACGTTTCGTGTTGTATTGTGAAATAAATAAAGTTAAGATTAATAAGAGCCCATGTGCTTAAGAAATAGCATAATGATCTAAAGATAACTGTTATTAAAACAGGAGGGGTTGGCTAATGAGTAATCCGCTCTACCTTCTAGATGTCTTTGCCGAAACCAAATATGCCGGCAACCAGCTGGCGGTAATCAGAGATGCAGCTAAGCTGTCTTCGACCGAAATGCAGAACATTGCCAGGGAGATGAACTACTCCGAAACATCATTTATTCTGTCTGATCAGCAAACAGAAGGCGGCTATGACGTTCGCATCTTCTCCATTGACGAAGAACTGCCTTTCGCCGGCCACCCGACTTTGGGCACTGCATTTGTCATCCAGCAATACCTGATCGGAAAAGAGGTCGAAATAGTGAAGCTGAACCTGGGTGTGGGCCAGATTCCGGTATCTTTCAGCTATCTAGACGGTCAGCCCGATATCCTCTGGATGAAACAGGTTGCGCCTCTCTTTGGAGCCAAGTTTGAAGGAGCCCAGGTTGCAGCAGCCTTAAATATCGAACCATCAATGATCGACAGCCGCTATCCGATCCAGGAAGTATCCACCGGTTTGCCTTTCATCATTGTGCCACTGGTTAGCCTCGACGCGGTGAAGGCCTGTAATGTCGACCGGGTAGGCTACCTGAAGCTGATTGACCAGGCGGAGGCAAAGTCGGTATTTGTTTACTGTCCTGAAACCTACCAACCCGGTAACCAGATTAATGCCCGGATGTTTGATGAATATCACGGCCTAACTGAAGACCCGGCTACAGGCAGCGCTAACGGCTGCCTGGCTGCGTACCTGGTCAAGTATCGTTACTTTGGGGGTAGCAGCATTGACCTGTGGGTCGAACAGGGTTATGAAATCGGCCGCCCCTCGCTGTTGATGA
>JBFYYZ010000255.1:0-8771 GCA_041309745.1 Bacillota bacterium
AATACTTGCTGGATATAGTGTTTTTGAAGCGGGTAGCGGCGTTTATGCGCTGGATATCTTATAATGAGTTGCTATTAATATTATAGTAGCAGATATAAGTAATTCCCAAGATGGACGGCTATGAATTAACCGGCGAGCTCAGAGGAGCAGGAATCACCATTCCTGTATCGCTGGTCACCGCAAAGGAAACTTTGGAGGATAAACGAAAAGGCTTTAAAACAAGTGTGGATGATTATATGGTAAAACCGATAGCCATGGAAGAACGGCTGCTCAGAATCGAGACGCTACTCCAACGCTCCAACTATGGTTCATAAACGCACGGTAATTGCATGCACAAGCTTGATCTTAAGGAGCTACCAATCTTTCGGTTAATAGGTAAAAAAGCTGGTATCCACTTTTATGACGGACAGTGAAAATCAGCTTGTCAATAATAAATATGAGCTGATCTCTGTCAAAGACCGGAATGCGAGATGTTAATTCAAGGGGTGTTGCTATGATGGTAAAGAGCGATAAGCAAAAAGACGCTAAGAAGAAGAATAATGCACGGTGGATAGCCTTAGTAGCCGTTTTGTTGCTACTAGGTATAGGCGTTGCCATATACTTATCGGTTGCCAATCGCCGTGCAGCATCTGAAGCGCATAGCCTCAGCACAATAACTTTAAGCAAAACGGATATATCAAATACAATCTCAGTCTCCGGGCAAGTTGACAGTTCAATCGTCACCAATATCTATTCGTTATTGTTAACCTACCCGGTGGAAGAGGTTATGGTGGAAATCGGAGACAGGGTCGAAAAAGGCGATATTTTAGCTATAATTGATACAACAAGTTTAAAGTATGATATTAACCAAGCCAAAAACAATTTGAAAAACGCACAAAAAACGCTGGAAACAGAAAAGCAAAATAACCAAAACAGCTTAGTAAACGTACAAAATGCGCTTGACTCCGCCATTGTATCCCGTGATAGGCAGCAGCTTGCTTACGAAAAAAGCCTTGCTGACCTCAGGGAAGCAGAAGAGGCAGTCGTCGAACCATTTGATTCGTACACATACGATAATGCGATAACTGAAGCAAAAGTTACGCTTGACAAGAAGATAGCAGACTTAGCAGAAGCTGAAAACGATCTAAACTCAGAAATATACGCCTTTGACGCATATACATATCAGAATGCAATCAATGATGCCAGAATCAAACTTGACAGAAATTTAGCCGACCTGGAAAAAGCGATAAACGATAAAGAGCAAGCTGATATTTATAATTCCAATCAGTCTGCTCTAGATGCGGCCGACGCAAAAGTTACAGCCGCAAGAAATGCTGTAGAAGATGCACAAAGGGCATACGACAAAGCAGTGGAAGATTTGAACAGAGCCTATGACAGAGCAGTGGAAAATGCTACGAAAAGTGTAGATACGGCTAAGATAGCTCTCCGTGATGCACAGCGAGCTTATGACAAAGCAGTGACAGATTTGCAAAGAGCAAAGGATAAAGCCGCCGAAGATAATGCAACACAACTGGAAACAGCCCAAAGGAATGCCGCTGATGTGTCGAAATCCCTTGAATCTGCAAATCTAAACGTAACGAACGCTCAGAATAACCTAAATCAAGCCAGGAGTAAAGTCTTGACTGGTGAGTCGAATGTCGTAAACCAACAGATTGTACTTGACAGGCTGCTTGAACAGCTCGCAGATGCCAAGATTATTGCCTTGGAAAGCGGTACAATCACAGCAGTAAATGCCAAAGAAGGCACTAATCCATCCGGAATCCTGTTTACGATTGAAGACACGAATCTGTTGTACGTAACAGCTAAGGTAAAAGAATATAACCTTAAGGATTTAAGGATTGGACAAAAGATATTTATTACCACCGATGCAACCGATACAGAGGTTTTCGAGGGTGAAATTATCTATATTTCGCCAACGGCTGTCAGTGAAGCAGGTTCAACGAATGTAGAATTTGAGATTTGGGTAAAGATTATAAGCCCGAATGAAAACATAAAGATCGGAATGAATGCATTTCTAGAAATTATAGTCACTTCAAAGAAAAACGTTTACGCAGTGCCATTGTCAGCTATTATCACTAATGAAAATGGTACCTTTGTCCGATCGCAGACCGGTAACGAAACCATTGATATTCCTGTGGAAATCGGAATCAAGACAAGTACATCAGCGGAAATTTCGGGTAATGGAATAGAAGATGGACTGATTATTCTTAGCGCCCCGAATGTAAACTAGATATCCTGCGAATGTGCAACATGAGGTAGAGCAAATGCTTGAATTAAGAGGAATTTTTAAAAGATACTTTATCAGCGAGCCGAATGAGCTTGAAGTCTTGCGAAATATATCATTGATAATCAAAAAAGGTGAATTTGTTGCTATAGTGGGGCAATCTGGTTCGGGTAAGAGTACGCTTATGAATATCATAGGGGCACTCGACCGCCCGACAGAAGGTCTGTATATATTGGATGGAACACCGATCGCAGAAATGACGGATAACGAGCTTTCTGAAATAAGGAATAAGAAAGTCGGATTTGTGTTTCAGACATTCAATCTTGTAGCTAAGATAAACGCCCTCAGCAATGTCGAACTACCCATGTTTTACAAAGGCATCCCGAAAAGAGAACGCAGGGAAAGAGCAAAATATTTACTTTCGCTCGTGGGGATGCAAGACAGAATGACGCATATGCCGAATGAGTTATCTGGCGGCCAAAAACAGAGAGTGGCAATCGCCAGAGCTCTTGCAAACGAACCCTCAATAATACTTGCCGATGAACCTACCGGCAACTTAGATACCGAAACAGGTAAAATGGTTATGGACTTATTTATGAAAATTCACCGAGAAGAAAAAAGGACGATTGTCCTGATTACACATAACGATGAATTGGCAAAAAAGACACAGCGGATTGTCACATTAAGGGACGGCAGAATCGTCGGTGATGAATCAAACATAGCAGCTTTTGAAAGAGGGGCTACGGTGTGATCTGGGAAAACATTACGTTGGCCGCCTCATCACTTAAAACTAATAAAACAAGAGCATTGCTTACTATGCTCGGAATTATCATCGGTATTGCTTCGGTTATTGCAATCGTCAGCATTGGCAACGCATTGGAAAGCTCTGTAAGTACAGACCTGGCAGCTCTTGGAACAGCCAATATAACAATTGCGGTTCAGGAAAGAGAGAAGGAAAACGCAACTGGTCGTTTGCGTCCTCCTACTGGAGTCATTATTACCGGCAAAACACCAACATCATCTGATTTAATTACCGAAACAATGATTAGCGATTTCAAAGCCCGATTCGCAGACGTTATTCAGGGGATATCGATAAGTTACTCAGGCGGTAGTGCGACTGCGAGAGACATGGAACTGTATGCCAATGTTTCGATCTTGGGCATTAATAAGGATTATGCTACGGCAAATACTATTACTCTTCTGTCGGGCCGCATCATATCACAGCAAGACATTGATGGTTTTGTTAATGTAGCCGTTGTATCTGATAAGTTGGTTGAAAATATGTTTCCTCTTGGAACGGACACTGTCGGAAAAACAATAAAGATTTACAAACCTAATTCCATTGACATCTACACAATTATCGGAGTTTACGAATACGCGCAAGATGGACCATTTGCCAGCACGGCTTCAGATAGAGATATGCAAACAGTTATGTATATCCCCGTATCTACCGCCAAAAAGGACGTATTGGAAAAGAATTTCACTTCATTTACAGTTGTTGCGAATGCTGATGAAGATATTACCCAACTAACAGACAGCTTTCAAAGTTACTTTGATGGCGTTTACGCCGGTAATAGAGACTGGAAAGCCTCAGCTTCGAACCTGACCCTGATCCTTGACACTGTGACAAGCACGCTTAATACGATAACGTTGGCAGTTGCTGTTATAGCCGCAATATCTCTCATCGTTGGTGGTATCGGCGTTATGAACATTATGCTTGTTTCAGTAACCGAAAGAACCAGAGAAATTGGCATAAGAAAAGCGTTGGGAGCTAAAACATTCCATATACAGCTACAGTTTCTAATTGAAGCGGTAATTGTGACTGTTATTGGCGGCATCATAGGTATTGTGCTTGGTTTAGCTTTAGGCGTCCTGGCCTCGTTAATTTTGGGGGTGGCAGCATCTGCATCTATACCAATGATTTTCCTGAGCTTTTTATTTTCAATGGCTATTGGTCTGTTCTTTGGCTTGTATCCGGCGAGCAAAGCGGCTAAGCTCGACCCAATCGAGGCATTGAGATATGAGTAAACATGAATTTGGGCTTGATCTATGAAAGAGATGGGTCTAATATAGGAAAATAACTATTTTCCGTGCGATAAACCGATAATTGATTGGGGCTGATGGCAGATGAGATCTAATAAATTCCAGTTAGATCGGCTAAAAAGATCGGGCCTGTATAATCCAGCTTATGAACACGATGCCTGCGGCCTCGGTTTTCTGGTTAACATCAATGGAGAAAAGAGCCATGAAATGATCAGCAGCGGGGTTAGGGTGCTTAAGAACCTGCTCCACCGCGGAGCAACAGGCGCCGATGATAAAACAGGTGACGGGGCGGGATTGCAATTTCAAATCCCAGACCGTTTCTTTCGCCGATTGGCAGAAAAAAACGGCTGGGCACTGCCCGAACCTTTAGCTTATGGCGTTGGTATGGTTTTCCTGCCTCATGATCAGACCCTTCGTGAAAAGTGTTTTAGCATTATGGAGCAGGCGCTTAAAGAGATGGGCTTAGCAGTAATCGGTTGGCGCACTGTGCCTGTTGTTCCGCAAGTACTCGGTGTGGTAGCTTTAGAGAATATGCCTTTTATCAGCCAGTGCCTGGTCGACGGTAATGGGTTTAGTGATCATGAGCTGGAACGCAAACTATACATTGCCCGCAAGGATACAGAAAAAAGAGTTTCTAAACTGCTTAGTGAAGATCTAACCTTTTATGTTGTCAGCCTATCCTGCCGCACTATCGTCTACAAGGGTTTACTGATGCCGGAGCAGGTCGAGGTTTTTTACCCCGATCTTACCGATGATGCGATGGAAAGTACCTTTGTGATTGTGCACCAGCGTTTCAGCACAAATACTTTTCCCTCCTGGCCCCTGGCCCACCCGTACCGCTACCTTTGCCACAACGGCGAGATTAATACCCTGAAAGGCAACTGTAACTGGATGGCTTCCCGCGAGAATAATTTTGAGTCGGAGCTGTTTGGCGAGGATCTTAAAAAAATTCTGCCTGTCCTGGAAGCCGGGGCGAGCGACTCGGCCAACCTGGATAATGCCCTTGAGCTGCTCTATAACGGGGGCAGATCAATTGAGCACGGAATGGCGATGCTGATCCCCCAGGCCTGGGGCGATAAATATCCGATAGGGCCGGATCTTAGGGGCTTCTTTGAATACCATGCCGGCTTGATCGAACCCTGGGACGGTCCGGCGGCTGTTGTTTTTACCGATGGTCGAAAAATCGGGGCCATTCTCGACCGTAACGGTTTGCGCCCTACCCGGTACACTGTGACCAAATCGGGTTTTATGGTCTTTGCCTCGGAGGTCGGGGTAATAGATATTCCGGCAGCAGAGATTAAAGAAAAGGGCGCCCTGCGGCCGGGTGAGATGCTGTTAGTGGATCTTGATGAAAAAAGGCTGCTTAAAAATACGGAAATCAAGCTTAAACTTTCGCGACTGCAGCCGTACCGCCGCTGGACACAGGAAAACCAGATCACGATTCACGGCTTTTTTAATGCCATGGCTCCGCTTAAAATTGATAGTAAACGTTTACTGGCCAGCCAGAGGTTATTCGGCTATACCCGCGAAGACATCAACCTTATTCTAAAGGAAATGGCAATCAACCGGGCAGAACCGGTTGGCTCGATGGGAGCCGACCAACCGCTGGCAATTTTGTCGGAAAAACCGCAGTTACTGTTCTGGTATTTTAAACAGTGTTTTGCCCAGGTTACCAACCCAGCTATTGATCCTCACCGCGAAGAGCTGGTTATGTCACTGATGACTTTTATCGGCGCACCGGACAATATCCTGAAAGAAACACCCCAGCAAGCCCACCTGATCAAGCTGAACCACCCGATCCTGTCCAACGAAGACCTGGTCAGGCTTTGCAGTCTCGAAGAAAAAGGCTTTAAAAGCAAAAAGTTTAAAATACAGTTTCCGGCAGGCGGCGATGGCGCTGCCCTGAAAAAAGCTTTGGAGGGGTTATGCCGGAGCGCCGAAGAAGCTGTTAACGAAGGGTTTGGTTTGCTGGTAATGACCGACCGTGATCTGGATGATAACATGGCCCCGATCCCCTCTCTGCTGGCGGTGTCGGCTGTGAACAGATACCTGGTTGCCAAACGCCTGCGCACCAAAGTAGGCATCCTGGCTGAATGTGCAGAAGCGCGGGAGGTTATGCACATGGCCCTGCTATTAGGTTACGGGGCATCGGCCATTAATCCATACCTGGCTTTTGAATCAATTGCCAACATGGCTGATCAGCAGCTACTGGGAAAAAGTATTTCCAGCCAGAAAGCGATGGAAAATTACGTGCGCGCTTTATGCAAGGGGATTCTGAAGATTATGTCAAAAATTGGCATCTCGACCCTGCGCAGCTATCGCAATGGACAGGTTTTTGAAGCAATAGGTTTAAATGACAATTTGATCACCACTTACTTTGGCGGAACCAGCTCTCGCATCCAGGGTTTGGGTTTAGATGAGATTGCTGCCGAAGTGAATCTGCGTTATCAGGATTATCTGCATTTTGAGGATACTTACGCCAATGCCAGATTGCTGCCTTCCGGAGGTCAATATGCTTACCGGGTTGACGGCGAAAGGCATCTCTGGTCACCGGAAGCAATCAGTCTGCTGCAACATGCGGTGCAGATTGGTGATTTTAGCAAGTACTCGCAGTATGCAGAGCTGATTAACGGACAGGCAGAAAAACAGTTCACCCTGCGCAGTTTGCTTCGCTTTAAGGAGACTGAAACGGTAGATCTTGAACGGGTAGAGCCGGCAGCGGAAATTGTTAAGCGCTTTGTTACCGGTGCTATGTCTTTCGGCTCTATCAGCCCTGAAGCGCATATGACCCTGGCCGAAGCGATGAACGAAATCGGCGGCAAGAGCAACTGCGGGGAGGGTGGAGAAGATCCCGAGCGATACAAGTTAACTGCAGATGGGAAAAATAGGTGTAGTTCTATCAAGCAGGTCGCCAGCGGCCGGTTTGGCGTTACGGCAGAATACCTGGCCAACGCCGGTGAGATTCAGATTAAGATTGCCCAGGGCGCTAAACCCGGTGAAGGCGGTCAGCTTCCCGGACATAAGGTTGACCTGACCATAGCACGGGTCAGGCATTCTACCCCGGGCGTTACCCTAATATCGCCTCCACCGCATCACGATATTTACTCGATCGAAGACCTGGCACAGTTAATCTATGATCTACGCAATGCAAACCCGAAAAGCCGGATATCAGTGAAGCTTGTATCCGAGGTAGGCATCGGAACAGTTGCCGCCGGGGTAGCCAAGGCCAGGGCTGATCTGATTCTGGTCAGCGGGGCGGATGGCGGAACCGGGGCAGCTCCTCTCTCTTCGATCAAACATGCCGGCGTGCCCTGGGAGCTGGGGCTTGCTGAAACACAGCAGACCCTGATTATGAACGGTTTGCGCAACCGGGTCCGGCTGCAGGTTGACGGCGGTTTAAAAACCGGGCGCGATGTGGCGATCGGCTGTCTGCTGGGCGCTGAGGAATTCGGCTTTGCCTCTGCTGCCCTGATAGCCTGTGGCTGTGTGATGATGCGCGACTGTCACTCCAACTGCTGCCCGGTAGGTGTGGCCACACAGGATGACCGACTGCGAAAATACTTTGCCGGCAAGCCGGAATATATTAAAAATCTGATGTTTTTTGTCGCGGAAGAGTTAAGAGCAATTATGGCCAGCCTGGGCATCATAAAGGTAGATGACCTGGTCGGGCGGGTTGACCTGCTGGAGCAAAATAAAGATATTGCTTTTTGGAAGGCCAGAAAAGTGGATTTAAGCAAAATACTATACAAACCGGAAGCCGAAAGGAAAGATATATATTTTACTGATCCTCACCCCTTCAGCTTAGACGATACCCTTGATAGCCGACTGCTTCCCCGGGTTCAGGAGGCGCTCGAAACCGGAAACCCGGTAACGGTTGATTCACCGATCTACAATCACAACCGCGCTGCAGGGACTATTATCTCGAACCAGATCGCCTTGAAATACGGCAACGCCGGTTTGGCTGACGATACGATAACGCTTAACTTTAAAGGTTCCGCCGGGCAGAGCTTCGGCGCTTTTGCCGCCCACGGTTTAACTTTAACCCTCGAGGGAGAGGCCAATGATTATATTGGAAAAGGGCTATCCGGAGGCCGCATTGTGCTTAAACCCTTTAGTGGTGGCGACTTTAACCCATCTAAAAATGCCATTGGTGGTAATGTAATCCTTTACGGAGCCACCGGGGGGGAGTTATATGCCAATGGCATGGTCGGAGAGCGTTTCGCAATCCGCAACAGCGGAGCAATTACTGTTGTGGAAGGCATCGGCGACCATGGCTGCGAGTATATGACCGGCGGCCGTGTTGTTGTGCTGGGACCGACAGGGGTTAATTTCGGGGCCGGGATGAGCGGCGGGATTGCCTATATTTATGATAAGTATGGTAAGCTCGACTCCAACAGCAACTTAGAGATGATCGACCTCGAAACACTAAGCGATGCTGAAGATATGCTCGAGCTGCAAAACCTGCTTAGAAAGCACCACGCCTATACCGGCAGCCCCAAAGCTG
>JBFYYZ010000256.1:0-10305 GCA_041309745.1 Bacillota bacterium
ATATCCAGCATGCCGCTGATCCCGTAGCGGCTGACCTTCGGGAAGAAGGTGCCGGCATAGAAAGGCTTAAGATCGGGAGTTAGAAAAACAGTTAGCGGCCACCCTCCCTGTCCGGTCAGGGCCTGGCAGGCAGCCATGTATTGCTGGTCTAAATCAGGCCTCTCTTCGCGATCGACTTTAACCGCCACATAGTATTTATTTAGTAAGGCGGCAACCTCTTCATCTTCAAATGAATCGGTCTCCATTACATGACACCAGTGGCAGGTTGAATAGCCGATGCTCAAGAATAGTGGTTTGTTTTCTTCTTTTGCTTTTCTAAAAGCTTCTTCACCCCAGGGATACCAATCGACAGGGTTATAGGCATGCTGCAAAAGGTATGGAGATTTTTCATTGATCAGCCGGTTTGGTTGCCGGTTATCATTTTTAATCATTAGTAAATGCTCCTTTCCTGAAGCTTGTCTATTATTCCTATTACTATTATATGAATTATACCATAGATTTGTCTTCATCAAACAAATTATGTTACTTTTCGTTATTAATTTTTCTTTAATCATTTGCTATAATCAGATCGTGAGTATATATTTGGACTGCGACCAGTAAAGAGTATTCAGATCTCGGCCTATAGAAATTTTTTCTGGATTTGCCTGATCTTTTTGATAAGACTCATCTAAGCTACTATTTCACAGCTAACTAAAGGAGAATCGCCGATGATTGATTATCTACCCCTGATCATTATCTTAGGCGGGTTGGGAGTGATGGCCTATTTTTTAACCCGCTCCGGTAAAAAAGCAGAACAGGGCCGGTCCGCTCTCGCGCGAGAGAAAGGCTGGACTTACATCCCTCACAACAGGACTGTTGTCTTTAACATTCCTGATGAAGAAAGAAATATCAGCTACCGGATAGAAGGAAAAACTTTAAGCAGTATAAGCTGGACCATGACAGCCCGCGAACTGGTAAAGATTGAAAAAACCAGCAAGACCAAGATCGAACTCAGCCCATCAACTGAACTGCTAGCCCAAAAGCCATACAGTGAGCCTTTTCTGATTATGCCTCATGATGGCATCGTCATCCCTGACTTTATTTTAAACGAAATTTTTAAGCGGCTCGGGTTTCCTACCGGCACTCCACGCCTGCCGGACAGCGACCTGCCGCCTGAGCTGAGCAAGCGCTACGCTGTTTACACCACCGGCAATAATCTGAGCGATTTTCTGGCTAGGGCTACCCCGCTACTCAACCGCTGGTGTGATAAATTCCCGCGGAAGGAAAAGGCGCTGATCCTGGCCGGAAGCCCAGAAGGTTTAAAAGTCAGAACCGAGATGGGTATCGATAAGGACGCCGACCTGGAATTCTTTGTTGAAACATGCCTCAGCCTGCTTGAATAATAAGGCCTTCTGGCGGGGGAAGATCACCTGGAAGATGAAGAGATCATGGGGATGTTTTACTCGATAGAACTTAAGTAAACTGAGATGAGTTTTAATGATCAGGCGAGGGTTTTAATATCCCCGCCTGTCTGTTTTTAACTAGATTAGATCACCGCAAGCAGCAGAATACCGGAAATAGTCCCAAAAACAGCCCCAAAAGTACCGGAATGTCCGTCACCCGCATTCTGGGCGCCGGGGATCAGTTCGCCAAAGATAATATAGAGCATGGCCCCTCCGGCAAAGCCAAGAGACAGGGAAAGAACCAGATCCGATATCGCGCCCAGTGTTGCCCCTAAGAAAGCGCCGAGGCCCATCGGCAAACCGGCCAGTGCCGTATAAAGTATAATCCAGCGCACCCGCAGACCACCGACACAAAGCGGGCAGGCCATGGCTATTCCTTCCGGTATATTGTGCAGGGCAATTGTAAAAGCAAGGGTAAAACCCAGCGTCGGCGAAGCTACATAGCTGGCACCAATCGCGATCCCTTCCGGCAGATTATGCATCGCAATGCCTAAGCCGAGAACAGTTCCGGTACGAATAAAACGGGCCAGTTCATCCGTGGCTTCAAAAAAGTGAAAATGAGGCATTTTCAGATCCAGTAACAGGATAAAAAAAGCTCCAATTAAAAGACCGCTGAAAGCGGTCAAAAAGTTGCCGGCTGCTATCGATTCCGGTAACAGATCGTTTAAAACAATGGCCAGCATGATACCGCCGGCAAACCCAAGGAAAAAACTGAGCAGTCTTTTGCCGGGGCTCTTTAAAAAGAGGGCAATAAAAGCTCCGGAACCAGTACCGATCACGCCTGCCCCTAAGCCAATCAGCGTTATTCTTAATACATTTTCCACCTGGCTGTCTCCCCTTTTGTGACGCACTGCAGGATTTATTATACAACAAAGCATAGCTGAAAGCCATTTCTCTATCGACTTTATTGCTAATCTACTGTTCACCGTTATTTTATCTTTTTAAAGGGTTTTTTTGACTGCTGGTTGAAATAACTAGACCGCGTTAATTTTATTAAGAAGTTTTCATTGAGATCGTTTCGGCCCCCGGAAAGGATGATTGCTGATGGAAGAAAAAAACGAAGCTGCCGTAAAAACAAATTTCATTTACACTATGATTCGCGAAGACCTTGAAAAAATGACCCTGGGCGACAATCCCGTTCATACCCGCTTCCCGCCTGAGCCTAATGGTTACCTGCATATTGGACACGCCAAGGCCATATTACTAAATTACTTCATCGCCAAGGATTTTAACGGTAAATTTAACCTGCGCTTTGACGACACTAACCCGATAAAGGAAGAGCAGGAATTTGTCGACTCGATCATCGAGGACATCCGCTGGCTGGGAGCAGACTGGGAAGAAAGGCTCTTTTTTACCTCCGACTATTTCGAAACAAAGTACGAGTTTGCATTGCGTTTAATTGAAGCCGGTTACGCCTACGTCTGTGATTTGAGTCCTGATGAGATAAGGGATTACCGCGGAACCCTGACCGAAGCGGGTATTGATAGCCCTTACCGCAATCGTCCGGTAGCAGAAAACCTTGACCTTTTCGGACGAATGCGCAAGGGAGAATTCTCAAACGGCAGCAGGGTATTAAGAGCAAAAATCGACATGAGCTCGGGCAACCTGAACATGCGCGATCCGGTAATTTACCGCATCCTGCATGCCCATCATCACCGGACTGGTGACAAGTGGTGTATCTACCCGATGTATGATTTTGACCATCCTTTCTCCGATGCCTTGGAAGGGATTACTCACTCGCTATGTTCAATTGAATACAGCGATCACCGGCCACTTTATGATTGGATCGTTGACCGGGCATTAGAACTGATGCCGGAGGTCATAAAGTACCGTTCCCGCCAGACAGAATTTGCCCGCCTGGGCATGAATTATACGGTGATGAGCAAGAGAAAACTCCGCCGACTGGTTGAAGAAAACCATGTGGACGGTTGGGATGACCCGCGTATGCCAACCATCGCCGGACTGCGGCGCAGGGGGGTTACTCCGGAAGCAATTGCAGATTTTCAGGAGAAGACCGGCGTCTCGAGGGCTGACAGCACCGCTGACCTGGCCCTCTTCGAACATTGTATCCGCCAGGATCTGGAAACCAAAGCGCCGCGGATCATGGCTGTCCTTGACCCACTAAAAGTGGTGATTACAAACTGGCCTGCCGGTAAGACTGAAATATTTGAGATGGAGAATATGCCGGATAACGAAAACGCCGGAAAACGCCAGGTACCCTTCAACGGAAAGATCTTTATTGAGCGTGACGATTTTATGGAAGAACCGCCCAAGAAGTTCTTCCGTCTGGCCCCGGGCCGGGAAGTCCGCCTAAAAGGAGCTTATATCATCTGCTGTGACAAGGTGGTTAAGGACGAGTCCGGTACTATTACAGAGCTTCACTGCACATACGATCCGCAAACCCGGAGCGGATCCGATAACAGCGGAAAGAAAGTACAAGGAGTAATTCACTGGGTTACGGTGGAACATGCCGTATCTGCAACGGTGAACCTTTATGACAACCTGTTTTCCGTTGAAAACCCCGAGGAAGCTGAAGAGGGAGACTTCACCACCCTGATTAACCCCGATTCGCTCCTTACCTGTAACCATGTGCCGATTGAGCCTTCGATCAGGGAAGCGCTGCCCGGAAGCCGTTTTCAGTTCATGCGCAAGGGTTATTTTTATTTGGAACCAGAGCGTTCAAGCGGGGATAAATTGGTCTTTAACCGGATCGTGCAGCTGCGCGACAGCTGGGCCAAGGCACAGAAATGAAAACTAAAAAAAGGGTGGAGCCTGGCTCCACCCTTAATAACTTAATGAGCTGAAATCTTATTATTCTTTCGGCGCATTGGGGTAAACCGGGCCGGGGTTATATTCAACGCTGGGTCTGGCATTGCGCGGCTGGGGAAACATGCTCATCAAAGCATATATTTCCGGCGGCAGATCAGTACTAACATTGATACCAAGGCCGGCAACCTGAGATACATCGATCGGGTAATCGTGAGTCCAGGTGCCCTGGGTTAAAAGCTCCGCTGTCTCTTCGGCTTTTTCTTCAGCCATGTGTTTCACCAGTAGGCTCTTGGTGGTGAGCTTCACCTGTTTCAGGGCTTTCACCGCCACATCGGCCAGGATTACTGTCTGATCATCAATATCTTTAATGGGCTTGGTTTCGAGAACCTTCACCAGCGAAGCAGCCGGGTACTGACCAAGCTGGGGATCTAAGGGCCCCAAAACAGCATTTTCATCCATCACCAAATGATCAGCCGCCAGGGCAATCATGGTCCCTCCAGACATGGCATAATGCGGCACAAAGACGGTTACCTTGCCCGGATGGCGCAACAGGGATTCAGCAATCTGCTCCGCAGCGAGAACCAGCCCGCCGGGAGTGTGCAGGATCAGGTCTATGGGCACGTTCTTGTCAGTCAGGCGAATCGCGGTTAAGACCTGCTCCGAATCTTCTATGTTAATGAAACGAGTCAACGGAATGCCGAGCAGGTTAAGCGCTTCCTGACGGTGAATGAGGGTAATTACCCTGCTGCCACGCTTGCGTTCCAGCTCGACCATTTTTCTGGTGCGCGACGCCCTGAGCAGCTGCTGCTGCAGATAAGGGGTCAGCGCTGATATGATAATGAAGATCCAAAATAGTTGCGATATGTTTTCCATTAAGAAACCTCCTCCAACCTTCCGTCAATAGCTATAATCAAATGGATCAGCAGTAGTCACGCCAGCATTCCCAGAAAGGGTCGGCCCGGTAATTTCGCTTGGGCCGCATAATGAAGATTAGAACCAACCCCAGGATAAAGCCGCCGATGTGAGCCCACCAGGCAATGCCGGGCATACCCATAAAAGCATAAACAACCTGAATCAGTGCCCAGTAACCGAGATAAATCGGGGCCGGGAGCCAGAAGAAGAAAAAGATTAGCGGCGGGATGATTGTCAGAACCCTGGCTCGCGGGAATAGCACCAGGTAAGCGCCTAAAAGACCGGAAACTGCACCTGAAGCTCCGACCATTGGAATAACGCTTGCCGGCATGGAAAACCCCTGTAAAAGCGCAGCTGCTATCCCTGAAAGCAGGTAGAGCGTCATAAACTGGCGAAAACCGAGGCGGCCTTCCACCGCCGGTCCGAATACCCAGATAAACCAAACGTTGCCGACCAGGTGCATCACAGAGCCGTGCACAAACATGCTGGAAAAAATAGTGAAGAACTCCCCGGCCGGATTTTCAAAAAAAACAGAAGGAATAAAACCGTAACGGTAGAAAATCGCTTCAAAGGCCTCCACGCCAAAAGAGACTTGAAAAAAGTAGGCCAGACCGTTGAGAATAATCAACCCGTAAGTTGCAATTTTCGCCCCATGATAAGTTATCGTGTCACGAATGGGAAACACAGCTAAAATAAAGCCTCCCTCTGTTAAAAACATTACAATTATACCATAGATGATTATGGTAAAAGGGGCTCCGCTGCAAGCAGCTTCGCCCCTTTATTAACTCAGGCAGGACAGTACTCTCCCGCTAGACTTTATCAATCCGGATCGCACAGACTTTGGTTTCCGGGGTCTTAGCCACCGGATCCAGAGCACTGCTGGTTAACAGGTTTGTCGGGCACTCAGCAAAGTGGAAACTTAGCGAAGCAACACCCGGCTGACTGCGCCTTGAAACCTGAACCCGCACCTGGATTTTACCCCGCCGCGATTTAACCTCAACCAGATCTCCGTCGGTGAGGTCCATCTTCTTTGCATCAAGGGGATTGATCAGGATCTGTTCTTCACCGCTTAACTGATCAAGCCCTTCGGAATAACGGGTCATCGTGCTGTGAAACTGATAAAGACTGCGCTCTGTAGTCAGGATCAATGGAAAATCGAAGTCACAGCATTCAGCCGAAGGCCTGTACTCCAGGGGAATCAACTTGCCTTTTCCGGTAGGAGTGGCAAATTTTTCAGTGTGCAAAATTTGCGTGCCCGGATGATCCGCTGTCGGGCAGGGCCATTGAATTCCTCCTTCTTCGAGACGATCATAGGTGATCCCGGCATAGCTGGGCGTAAGTGAGATTATCTCATTGAAGATCTCCTCTGCGCTATTGTAGGCAAAGCCTTCAATACCCATTTCGTTGGCAACGGCACTTAAGATCCACCAGTCGGGTTTAGCTTCACCAACCGGATCAATAACCCGGCGCACACGCTGCACCCGCCGCTCTGTATTCACAAAAGTACCGTTCTTTTCGGCAAAAGAAGCTGCCGGCAGAACAACATCAGCTTTCTGAGCTGTTTCATTGAGAAAGATATCCTGCACAACAAAAAACTCAAGTTTTTCCATCGCTTCAATCGAATGAGCCGCATTTGCTTCGGTCAGAACCGGGTTTTCGCCAACCAGGTAGATCGCCTTAATATCGCCCTTGTAAGCGGCATCGAAGATCTCCGTGTGGGTTAACCCCGGTTTTCCGCTTAAGCTAACCCCCCAGGCTTTTTCAAATTTTTGCCGGGCTTCATCGTTGTCAACCTTTTGATAACCGGTAAAGACATTGGGTAGTGAGCCCATGTCGCATGCTCCCTGGACGTTATTTTGCCCACGCAGGGGGTTAACCCCGCCGGAAATCCGTCCCAGGTTGCCGGTGATCAGAGCCAGGTTGCTGTTCGCCATCACATTGTCAGTTCCATGTGAATGCTGGGTGATGCCCATGCAGTAAAGTATCGATGCCGGGCTATTTTCAGCATAGAGGCGCGCCGCCTTGGCTACATCATCCCAGGGCAGGCCGGTCATGTCGCTGACAAATTCCGGGGTATAAGACTCAAGAGAAGCCTTGTATTCCTCAAAATTCTCGCAGCGCTCATCGATATATTTCTGATCATGCAGCCCTTCTTCGATGATTACCCTGGCCATTCCCATCAATAAGGCAACGTCGCTGCCGGGTTTAAGCGGCAGGTGCAGGTCGGCAAAATTAACCAGGGCGACCTCCTGCGGGTTGGCAACGATCAGTTTCGCCCCTTTACGGACTGCTTTCTTAACCTGGTATCCGATAATCGGGTGAGCATCGGTAGTACTGGTTCCGATAGCCAGGATACATTTAGCATCACCAATTTCGGCAATCGAATTGGTCATCGCCCCTGAACCCAGTGTTGTAGCCAGACCGGCTACGGTCGGAGCGTGTCAGAGGCGGGCGCAGTGATCAATGTTATTGGTCTGCATCACCGCGCGGGTAAATTTTTGCATTACGTAATTATCTTCTGAGGTGCACTTGGCCGAGGCAATCATCGCAAACTGGTCACCCTTATACTGACCGAGTTTCTGAGCGATAAGCGAAAGGGCTTCTTCCCAGCTCGCTTCAACCAGCTCCCCATCTTTACGGATTAACGGGTGCGTCAGGCGCTCCGGGTGATTGACAAAGCTCAGACCAAAACGCCCTTTAACACAGAGGCTGCCTCCGCTTGCCGGGCTGTCCGGCAAAGCTCTGGAGCTGACAACCCTGTTACCGCGTGCCCCGACTACGATACCGCAGCCGCAACCACAGAAGGGGCAGATAGTCTCCACCTCGTAAGTGGCCTCCACCGCTTTGCGGGGAATGAGGGCTCCAACCGGGCAGCGCGATACACATTCGCCGCAGGTGACACAGGTGGAATCAATAATTGGTTTATCACCCAGCACACTGATTTTAGTGCGCATCCCACGGTAGGCAAAGTCAATGCAGCCGTCTCCCTGGATCTCGTCACAGGTCCGGACACAGATCCCGCAAAGCACACATTTATCCATATCCCGCAGGTAGTAGGGATTTGAATCATCAATTGGTGAGTCAAGCACCGGTTGCCGCATCGCCTTGATCCGCCCTTCATCAAGCCCGATATAGCGGGTGAGTTCCTGCAACTGGCACTTGCTGTTCTTGGCACAGCTCTGACAGTTGTAATCGTGATTAAGCACCAGCAACTCGAGGTTAACCCGGCGGGTTTGATCGATTTCGTCGTTGGATGTGGTGACAACCATACCTTCCTCAACGGGGGTCATACAAGATACCGTCGGTCTGCGTCCTTCAATTTCAACCAGGCAGACCCGGCAAATCCCGACCGAAGTAAGATCGGGATGATCACAGAGGTGCGGAATGTAGATCCCGTTGGCCAGGGCCGCTCTTAAGATCGAGGTTCCCGGCTCAGCCTTTATTTCCACACCGTCAATAGTCAGTGTAATCAACTCTGGCATTTACAGCCCTCCTCGCAGGGAAGATGTTCTTCAGTTTGTTGCAGCCCTTCGGAAGCCACCTGCACGGCACGTACTTTTTTCGGACAGACATCAAAGCAGGCGCCACACTTGGTGCATTTATCCTGGTCAATTATATGCGGCTCTTTCTTTTCGCCGCTGATTGCCTCAACCGGACACTCCTTGGCGCAACGCTGACAGCCGATGCATTTTTCCTGGTCAATCAGGTATTGCAGCAGAGGCTTGCAAACCAGAGCCGGGCAACGTTTTTCGTTAACATGGGCCTCGTACTCATGACGGAAGTAGCGCAAGGTGGTTAGGATTGGGTTGGGCGCAGTCTGTCCCAGGCCGCACATTGAACCTTTTTTAACTGCCCAGGCCAGCTCTTCAAGCAGCTTCAGATCTTCCGACTTGCCACGACCCTCTGTAATATCTTCCAGAATCGTATACATCTGGGAGGTTCCCAGACGGCAGGGAATGCACTGCCCGCAGGACTCGTTTTTTGTAAAGTTTAAGAAATAGCGGGCCATATCAACCATGCAGGTATCTTCATCCACCACAACCAGCCCGCCGGAACCCATCATTGCTCCGGCAGCTGTTAGCGAGTCGAAATCGATCGGTAGATCAAGATGTTCTTCAGGGATGCAGCCGCCTGAAGGACCGCCAATCTGGGCTGCCTTGAATTTTTTACCGAAGCGGATGCCACCGCCGATGTCAAAAACCACTTCGCGAATCGTAACCCCCATGGGCACTTCAACCAAGCCGGTATTGTTCACTTTGCCGGTCAGGGCAAAAACCTTGGTCCCTTTGCTGCCTTCGGTGCCAACAGAAGCAAACTTTTCTGCGCCGTGCCGTAAAACCAGCGGGACGTTGGCCAGTGTCTCAACGTTATTGATACAGGTAGGCTTGCCCCACAGGCCTTCAACCGCCGGAAAAGGTGGGCGGTGCCTGGGCACGCCCCGTTTACCTTCGATTGAAGCCAGCAGTGCGGTTTCCTCTCCGCAGACAAAAGCGCCGGCACCTTCCTTAATCTTAATCTTAAAATTAAAACCTAACCCCATGATATTCTCGCCGAGGAGGCCATACTTTTCAGCCTGGCCGATCGCCGTACGCAACCGCTTGATCGCCAGCGGATACTCAGAGCGCACATAAATGTAGCCTTCATCGGCGCCGATTGCCCTTCCGGCAATCATCATCCCTTCCAGCACAGCGTGGGGATCGCCTTCAAGCAGACTGCGATCCATGAAAGCCCCGGGGTCTCCTTCGTCAGCATTACAGACTATGTATTTCTTTGAACCGGCGCTGCTGTTGGCAAACTGCCATTTCATCCCCGTCGGGAAACCTGCCCCGCCGCGTCCGCGCAGACCGGATGTTTTCACCTCATTGACTACGGCCATCGGTTCCATCTGCAGGGCTTTCTTTAAACCAATATAACCGCCCCTGATGATATATTCATCAATATTTTCCGGATCGATTACCCCACAGTTGCGTAGCGCCAGGCGCATCTGTTTGTTGTAAAACATAATTTCGTCGTGAGAAACTACTGTTTCTTCAGAAACCGGATCCTTGTAAAGCAGTCTTTCAACTTTGTTGCCTTTTATCAAATACTCTTCGACAATCTCAGCAACATCTTCTTGTTGCACCCCGCAATAAAAAACATCATCAGGGTAAACAATGAAGATCGGCCCCTTTTCACAGAAGCC
>JBFYYZ010000257.1:0-5109 GCA_041309745.1 Bacillota bacterium
TTATGCCCTGCGGGGCCAAGCTACCGATCATTGCCCTTTTTTCCGGGGTCTTTTTCAGTGATGCTGCCTGGGTTGGGACATCAATGTACTTTGTGGCGATACTAATCATCGTAACAGGAGCGCTGATTGTTCAGCGGATAACCAATGAAGGACCGGCAAAGTCTTACTTTATCATGGAGCTTCCGGATTACCGCCTGCCGAGCCTGAAACGGGCCTTTGTTTCGATGATGTCCAGGGCAAAAGCTTTTATTGTCAGGGCGGCTACAATCATTATGTTATGTAATGCAGCTGTTCATCTAATGCTAACATTTACCTGGAGCTTTCGGGTTGTTGAACCCGGCATGGAAAGCACAAGTATACTGGCAAGTATTGCCAGCCCCTTTGCATTTCTTTTAGTTCCGCTTGGTTTTGGAGCGTGGCAGCTTGCCGCAGCTGCGATTGCCGGCTTTATTGCCAAAGAGAATGTTGTAGGAACATTGGCCGTGGTCTATAGCATTACTAACTTTATTGATACCGAAGAATTTGTCTTACTTTCCGGAGCCGGCGATGTGGCAGCTGTTATGGGCCTCACTTCTGTTGCTGCCTTGGCTTACCTGGTGTTTAACTTATTTACCCCGCCGTGTTTCGCAGCGATCGGAGCCATGAATGCCGAGATGGATAGCAGAAACTGGCTGTGGGCCGGCATCGGGTTCCAGTTTGGGGTCGGCTATACGGTAGCTTACTTCGTTTACCAGATTGGCACACTAGTCACTACCGGCAGTTTTGGCACCGGTGTCATACCGGGTTTGCTTGGCGTTGTTTTTATTGCCGGTATTATTGGTTACCTGATCCGTAGGAATGATCACAAGTTGAAGATTGAACTGAAAGAGGCGGTCTGATGTTAACTAACGTAATAATTGTGCTCATTATAGCGGCTATTATTGCCGGTGCTGCAGCTAAATTGATTTTTGACAGGAAAAAAGGTGCTCCCTGTTCCGGGTGTCCGTACAGTGGGCTTGGCAACCAGAGTTGCCACTGCGCTGACCAGTCAACCTGCTGCCCTGTTTCAGAAGGCGGCCAAAAAGCAGCCCGGGGAGATCTATACCCTTGATAGATTTTTCTTGTTCAAAGTTCTACCTAAGTTCTACCTAGATGATCAGGTGGAACTTATATGATACTGGAGCATCGGTACCTGGGCGCCACCCTGGGCTGCATTAATAACATAGGTGTCCGGTGAAGAGAGGCGCACAATCCCACAGGCGTATTCACTGTTAATGATGAAAGGGTTTATGTTAAAAACCATTTTGTTAAGAACTACATTATCTCCTTCCACAAAGGGGAAGATATCGAAGGCGCGATCCACATACTCCTGCACAATCCAGAGTTCGTCTTCGATTTTCAGGATCTGATGGATCTTCTGCAGCCATTCCTCCTGGTTCTTGCTGCGGCCAACTACTACAGCTTCGCCGCCGTACGATTTGCACTGCTTGATCACATATTGGTCTTTATTATGACAGACCATCTCAACTAGAGCAGCCTCAGGGTTGTAATTAAACATCCGGGTCCAGGGGACATACTGTTTGATGAATGAGATAACATTTGATTGATAGAGATTGTGGTACCGGGGATCGCTCATTATAGCCAGGATTGCCTTATTACTGCCCAGAGCAGAGCTGAAAGGGTTAATCACACTGACTGCGCCAGCCTGCACCGCTGCATAAAACGGCTGGATATCTGTAAACTTTTGGGTTAACTCCTTAACGATTACGCGGCGGTGCACAATGTCGATTCTTTCACCATTATAGGAAAGAAAATTGTCCCGGAATAACAGATCTCGTGGATCTGCCAGCATCGTTTTGTAACCCTGTGTTTCGAAGAATTCCCGCAGTCTTTCCTGCTCGATTTTTGAACCGACATCACGCCAGTCGGTAATCAGAATAGTTGGTTTGTTGTAATTCTTTTTGTTTTGATAACGGCTGTCGAGCAGGGCTTTTAGGACTTGGTGAGGTCCATCGTCTGGTATAAAAGAAAAACCTTCTGCCTGCAGAGCTTTGAACTGTGGGAGATCCAGATAAAGTTTGGTAGCGTTATAGGCTTCCATGATGCCACCAGCACTGTCGCTGTTGAATTCAAGGATGTATGCTTGACCGTTGGAGTATAAATCCAGGCGGTAGATGGCTATGTGTCGTGATGATCCGCAGTCCAGGGTCATCAGGGCGAGCTCTTCTTCATTAAGGTTAAACATCTCCTTAATATCATTGCAAAGCTGCTGTTCATTGGTTTGCGGTTCATATTTGTCAAGAGCGATGTCGATAATATGTTCAAGTGCCTGCTGAGCATCGGCCAGCATGCTCTTGTAGGTGCCCAACTTTTCAGTGGTCATAAAGCCGGGCTCGAGTATAATGGGGATCGGTTTGCCTTTATAGACGATTTTATCGGCAATTCCGGCATATAAATAATCAATGCTTTGTTTTGCAGCGGCCGGATCAGCCTGTAATAATTGATGATACCTTGCTTTGATATCTGTCATATTGGTGCCTCCCTGTTATCATCTGTCTGCTTAAAAGACTCGGGATTTAGTTGAAAAGGCAAGTAATGCAGCCGGAGAGTAATGCCAGCCCTCTGATTAACTCTCCGGAATCGCCGCTGGATTCGGCCAGAAAGTCGCCGTGCATATCGTTGGAATGTAACATGGTAAATTTCCAGGTTGGCACCTGTCTTGCTCCCCTTTTCGATTAAGCTGATGAATAATCAGATTATAGCATTTTAGCAATTGATAAAGGAAAAACGAAAAAAAATATTTGGTTGCCGGGAGTTTGTAATGGTAGGTAGCAGCGGAAATTTAAAAAGGTTATAAGAAGTGATGTTCAAGAAGCAAGTATGGGTGTATTATTGACAAGGAATAAACTAAATTGATCAAGGAGTTGAATAAGATGAATAAGGGCAAATACCTCTTAACCGGTACAATATTAAGCTGGGCTCTGGGCTATGTTGGGGCGGATCGTTTTTACAAAGGAGAAATTGGCTTAGGTATTCTTAAGCTGGTCACTTTAGGTGGTTTTGGCATCTGGTATATTGTTGACGCTATTATTTGGACTTCTGAGCTTGGTAATTTCGATCGCGAAGAATAGAGTGTTTAGTAGTAGTAAGATAATTTACTGAAAAGCAAGCGGGAGTTAAGTCGTGGAAGAACAGCAGATTGCCCCCTGTGGGATGAATTGCAGTTTGTGTGTTGCCTATCAGTCGGAAAAATATGATCTAAAGAAAAAGGGCTTTAACCGTCAATACTGCCCGGGTTGCATACCGCGCGGTGAGCACTGTCTTCATATGCAGGCACATTGCAAATTGGTAGGTGAAGGCTTAGTCCGCTTTTGCTACGAATGCGCCAGTTTCGCCTGTAAACGGCTGAAAAACTTAGACAAGCGTTACCGCACCAAATACCACCTGAGCATGATTGAAAACCTGAAGCAAATTAAAGAACAGGGCTTGGATAATTTTCTTGCCGCCCAGGAGTCTAAATGGCGCTGCCCGGAATGCGGTGAAGCAATCTGCTGCCACAATGGGTTGTGCCTGAACTGTCAGCTTGATGTGTTGCGCCATAATAAAAGATACCGCTGGGGCGAAGAAAAGGATTAGTATTTTAAGACCCAGGCTGCCCTGAAGGTAACCCACTTGTTGGGCTGTTTTTTTGCTCCGAAATCAACCCAGGTTTCACCCGTGTAACTGTATTCCATAGGCCATCTTCCTTCTGCATCCTGCTTGTTACGGATGTAATCGAGCGCATTATTCAGGAGGGGATCACTGCCCAACCCTAAACGCACCAGGACTTCAACATTTTGCAGCAGATCTGTTATGTAAAACGTGGGGAACCCAAACTTCCACCAGTTGCCGCTTGGTTTGTCATTCCAGCCGGATGGGTATTCACAGTTGAGCGGATCAACGCTTAATAGGAATTCAATACCTTTCTTGATAGCCTGTTCAATAAAGGGCGTTCTCTTCTCCATCGGTAATTTACTGAAGGAAAGCATTACCTTAACTGCACCCCAGGCACAGGGCAGTTTGTTATTGGCACCACACATAAAACCGGGGCCGCACTTGCCGGAGTAATAGCGTAGCGGAGCAGTTTTTTCATCCATTGGCGCTACCCCATCCCCGGTAACGCTGCGCGCCATCCATTCAAAAGCTTTATCCAGGCGGGGGTCATTAAAACCCACATCAAGCATTGCTGAGAGTAAGTTACCCTGAAGGCAGTCAGCGGTACCCGACGCTGTTTTGGTGGTGCTAAACTGGCCATTTATTGTCAGGCTCTGATCACATAGATAACGGCAGGCCTTTTCAATGCGTTGGTCCTGCTCGATCCTCGCGCCCAGCTGGGCTAACATAATTAGTGACCATACACTACTATAATACTTCGGCAGGTAGCCATGCCCAGGGGTGACCCAAAAGCCTTCGTTGTCCATTTCTTTAAGGATATCGGCAATCGGCCCTTTATGATGAGCCAGTTCCCGGGCAGCTATCATGGTAGTTTCGTTAGCGGGAATATCCAGTAGATCGCGCATGGTCAGGTATCGTATCCCGGGGTTATTATCCTCAAGCAACCATGGTATGGTATCGCCTTTAAATTGCTCCTGCCCTATCACTGGTGATTATCCCTCCAAATGCTTTTTCTTAAATAATTTACGTAATTCTGACCAGGGAAAAAAGTATACAAAATAAACAGTAGCAAAGACAAAAAAGGAGTCAAATTTCAAGGCATAACTAAAGGCAAAAAAGAGGATCAACAGATGCATGCGGATTACATTTATATAGGGCTGAAACATCGCTTTACCTAGTGGATGGTTGTTGGACAATATCCTGTCCGTAAAACCACGTGGTATGGGAAAGGCTTCTGCTTTTCTGCCATGTAATTCGTATACTGCTTTGAATAGGGGCGTAAAAATATGATCCCGCTCAGCAATAATTGTAGGAATCAGGAATACGCCGTAGGGTTTGATAAGATGCTGAAAGGCCATCAGCCAGAGCAGAGGAGGGTTCATAAAAGCTCTGCCAAATCCGTCAAACGGTATACCGTCAAGAGGGAAGAAGCTTTGCAGAAAGACTGAATGACCGGCATGGAAAGCGCCAAAGTGA
>JBFYYZ010000258.1:0-3446 GCA_041309745.1 Bacillota bacterium
GCCATCACAGTCGAGCCATTCATCATTGATCTAGACGAGAGGAATTTGCCATGCTTAGTGATATTTTAGTTTTCGGCCTGATGAACGGTGCAGTATATGCCATGCTGGCGGTCGGGTTTTCGCTGATCTTTGGTGCGGCCAGGATCATTAACTTGGCTCATACAGCCTTCTTCATGTTAGCCGCTTATGCAGTATTGTATTTTGGCACTATGCTGAATTTACATCCGCTGATCTCCATTCCCTTATCGATTATCATTGTGGTTGTAGTCGGAGTTTTGGTCTACTATATATTTATGGAGCCGATTCGTGAGCACGAAACGGCTGTCCTGATCATCACCGTAGCTGTTGCCTTGGTCTTCCAGGAACTGGTTCTAATCATTTTCGGCGGACACTACCGCGGGGTTTCCACTATTGTATCCGGCTACATCAGCCCGATGGGGATTCGGATTTCTTACCAATATCTATTAACATTGGGAGTGGTCAGCCTTTCCCTGGTAGCTGTCTGGCTGGTGTTGATGAAAACGCGCCTCGGAACGGCAATTCGTGCCTCGGCTCAGGATCGTGAGATTGCCAATCTGATGGGGATGAATGTAGCCAAAATTGCTGCGGCAACCATGGCTATATCAGTTGCCCTTGCTGCAGTAGCCGGAGTCATGGTCGCTCCGCTCTATACCTTGGAGCCGCACATGTGGCTTAGCCCTCTGGTACTCGTTTTAGCGATCGTCATTTTAGGCGGTCTGGGCAGCATCAAGGGTAGTTTTATCGGTGCTTTAATCTTAGCTTTTATCGAGGTCACGGTGGTTTTCTTAATGCCCGGCGGCGCTTTTCTCAAAGTCGCGATAGCTCTGGCTATTATGCTACTTATATTAATCATTCGCCCCGAAGGTCTCTTCGGAGTATATCTGGAAGGAGAGCGATAAACAGGTGACTGCAATTAGAATGGCTCTGCGTTATGTCCGTAATGAAGTACTGGTCCTTCCAACCAGGGTGATCGCTGTCCTTTTTGTCCTGTTGCTCCTGCTGATGCCTTTTATTACCAACGATATGTATTTACTGAGAATCCTTACTATAGCGGCTATTTTTTCGATATATGCCGCTAGTTGGGATCTTTTGTCGGGTTTTGTCGGGCAGGTTAGCTTCGGACATGCTCTTTTCTTTGGAGTTGCTGCCTACACAACAGCTTTGCTTAACCTGCGCCTGGGGCTTTCTCCGCTGATTACCATACCCCTTGGTGGCATTGCTGCGGTTGTGATCGGTTTACTGGTTGGTATACCCTGCCTGCGTCTGAAAGGCCCCTATCTGGGCCTGGCGACGCTTGCTTTTCCGATCATGCTGATGGGTATTATTTTTGTATTTCCCAAGTTCTTTGGCGGAGAATTGGGGATCTCCGGGATTAGCCGTCTTGCTTCTGAGCGTCTTCATGAGTATTACATTGCGGTGATCCTGATGCTGGTGCTTTGCTTCATAATGTGGAAAATAACTGACTCCAAGATCGGGATAATTTTTCATGCCATCCGGGAAGATGAAATTGCTGTTCGTGCATCAGGGATTAATACGACCAAGTATAAACTGCTTGCCTTTTGCCTGAGCGGCTTTTTTGCTGGTATTGCCGGCGGTCTTTATACGCACTTTTTAAGGATTGCGGGTCCCTCTATGCTGGCCGTATTAATGTCATTTCAGGCAATTATCTGGGCCATCTTCGGTGGTATTGTAACGATCTACGGTGCGGTTGTCGGGGTGTTCATTCTTTTTCCGGCGCTGGAGTTTTTACGGGCAGCCGCCGAGTACCGGATGCTGATCTTTGCCCTGATTGTGCTCCTGGTGCTGCGCTTAATGCCCCAGGGCATCACCATTTTATTCCGCGACAAACTTGAACGTGAATGTCCGCGCTGCAAGGTACGCAATGCTTTTACCCGTAAGGAATGCCGTGTCTGTTATTCCGACATGCGTTAATATAATAACTCTCTTTTCTTGAGAGGCAGAAGGGAGCGTCTGCAGACGCTCCCTTAGTTATTAACCAGTCAAACAGATTTAGGCTTGAATTACAGCCCCAGGTAAGACTGCCTCACCGTTTCATCCTTCAGCAGCTCAGCGCTGGTTCCCTGGGTCACGATCTTGCCGTGCGATAAGATATAGTTGCGGTCGGCCATGGCAAAGGTCATGCTCACGTCCTGCTCAACTAAAAGGATGGTCATACCAGAAGCCTGAATCTCTTTAATTTTTTCAAAGACCAGCTGCTTAATCTGAGGGGCCAGTCCAGTAGATGGTTCATCAATACAGAGCAGTAGCGGCTTGACCATCAGGGAGCGGCCGATGGCCAGCATCTGTTGCTCACCGCCGGAAAGAGTGCCAGAAATCTGCTTTTCACGATCCTTCAGTATGGGAAAGATATGGTAAACAGCTTCCAAGTTGTCGTGAAATTCTTTCTTATTTTTTATCAGGTAAGCACCGGCAACCAGGTTTTCGTAGACGCTCATTTCGGTGAAAGGCCGTCTGCGTTCCGGGCAGTGAATTAAGCCCCTCATCACTATATCATGAGCGGGTGTATTGATCAGATCTTCGCCGTTGAAGGTAACCGAACCTTCTATGGTAATATCACCATAACGAGTTCCTTTTAAAGTCTCACGTTCCCAGCGAACCAGTCCGGTGATGGTGCGGATAAAAGTTGACTTGCCGGCTCCGTTAGGGCCGACCAGGCTAACCAGTTCGCCGCGGTCAACGGAGATACTCACATCGTTTAAGATCATGGCAGTATCATAGGCGACAGTCAGGTTTTTTACTTCAAGCAGCACTTAACTAACCTCCTTGCCAATGTATGCTTCAATTACTGCTTCATTTTTAATAATTTCCTCCGGAGTGCCAATGGCTAATACTCTACCGAAGTGCATAACCACAACCCGGTCGACAATCTTCATCAACTCGTGCAATTTGTGCTCGATGATGATCATCGCCGCACCTTCACTGTGCAGACGCCCAAAGCGGCCACCCTTGTGCAGGCGACGCATTGACTTGGCCATCAGCTCTGTTTCTGTTGGAGTTAGTCCTCCGAAAGGCTCATCTAATATAAGCAACTCTGGTTCCGTGGCAATCGCCCGGGCCACTTCCAGCCGCTTCAGGTCGCCCTGCGAGAGGCGGGAGGCAGGCTCCATAGCCAGGTCGGAGATTCCGGCAAACTCAAGAGCATCCATTGCCCTGGCCTCAACTCTTTTAACCCACTCGCCGCGTCGCGAGGTCCGCGGGCCAAGACAGGGGACCATCACGTTAGCTACGATCGGCAAACGGCGAAAAGGGCGGGTAGTTTGAAATGTCCCGGCAATGCCTTCTTCTACAATATCCCAGGTCTTCATACGGGTAATGTCCTTACCCCGCAAGCGGATTGAGCCGCTATCCGGCCTTAGTATGCCCATGATCAGGCGAACCATAGTCGTTTTACCGGCACCATTTGG
>JBFYYZ010000259.1:0-3235 GCA_041309745.1 Bacillota bacterium
GCTTTGAAGTACCCCGTTACCTATGGGTTGCTTAGTGGGCAGGAGGCGAATTATGATTTGCCCCTGAAAGCTTACGAGCAGCTGATGACCTATCATGGTACGGCCACCGGTCTTTTCAGTGCCGATGAACACTTAAATGGCAACGATCCCACGGCGGGTATCGAGCTATGTGCGGTCGTGGAGATGCTCTACACACTGGCGGAGCTCTTGTCGATAACCGGAGATTCACGCTACGCCGATCTGCTTGAACTAATCGCCTTCAGTGCTCTGCCGGCAACCTTTACCTCCGACATGTGCTGCCACCAGTACCTGCAGCAGGTAAACCAGGTAGCGTCCGACAAGCGCCGCCGCCATTACTATGATGCCAACAACGAAGCTAATGTTTACGGGCTCGAACCCAATTACGGATGCTGCACGGCCAATCTGCACCAGGGTTTTCCGAAGCTGCCTTTCAGCAGCTGCTTTAAGACCGAGGCTGGTTTGGCCTTTATGGTTTACCTTCCCTGCCTGGTGTTTGTCGCCATGCCCGGTGGCAAATCTTTTACCATCAGGCAGCTTTCCGACTATCCATTTACCGATCAGCTTCGGTTTGAAGTAGTTGAGGCAGTTGATCTTGATCTGCAGCTCTTATTCAGGGTGCCTGCTCTGACTACCGGAAAACTTATTTATAACGGGGAACCGGTTGGCAGCAGCGGCCCGGGCTTAATTGAACTACAAAGAACATTTAACCGAGGCGACCGGATTGAGCTGGCGCTTGAGGCGCCGCTGCGAACTGTTGTTAACCCGGATAAGAGCATCAGTATCAGGAAAGGCTCCCTGCTGTTGGCCTTAAAAATTGACGAAGAGTTGAAGATTTTAAAAGGGAATGAACCTTTCAATTACCGACAGTTCCTGCCCCGATCATCCTGGAACCTTGCTCCCCTGCTTGCTGAAAATCAGGTAGACGTTATCGAGATCAGGCAAAACCCCATCCCGGAGCAGCCATTTGATCCTGCCGCACCCCCGCTGGAAGTTGAAATCCGGGGCGTAGAGGTCTTCAACTGGAAACTGAAACAGAACAGCGCCGGACCATATCCTGTTCAACCGCTTTTCTCCGAGCCGCGCACCATAACTTTGGTTCCTTACGGATCAACCAATATCCGCATCGCCCAGTTTCCGGTTATTGAGAGGCAAAAAAGCAGCAGTATAAACGTTGAGGAGAAACTTCGATGAAAAAAGATCTCGACATTCTACTCTGTGATCTGGACGCTTTTTTTGCTTCGGTTGAGCAGCTTGATCATCCCGAACTGCGCGGTAAACCGATTATCGTCGGCGGCGATCCGGCCGGGCGCGGTGTAGCTTCGACCTGTTCCTACGAAGCCCGTAAGTTTGGGGTCAGATCGGCTATGCCGATGAAAAAGGCTCTCGAGCTGTGCCCGCAGGCCATAGTGGTCAGGGGCAACATGGCCCGCTACGTTGATGTTTCAAGGCAGGTAAGAGCGATCTTTGAGCGCTTCACCCCGGACATTGAAGTTGTCTCCATTGACGAAGCTTATCTTGCCCTGAAGAAGGGCAAAGGGCTGCAAACAGCGGCAGCAATCCATTTGGCGGTTAAGCAGGAAACAGGCTTGCCGATCAGCGTCGGTGTCTCTTCCAATAAACTGCTGGCCAAGGTGGCCTGTGAACTGGCAAAACCTGATAATGTAAAAGTTTTATGGATAGAAGATGTGCCGCAGCTACTCTGGCCGCTGCCGGTCAGAGCCATCCCCGGCATTGGGCCCAAAGCGGCTGAAAAACTGAAGGTTTTGGGGATAAAAACAGTAAAAGACCTGGCCCATTGTCCTCAGGCCACCCTGAGTAGGATTTTTGGTCGTACTAGCGATGTTATCTACTGCTTTGCCCGCGGAATTGATGGCCGGGAACTGGAAAAAGAGCATGATCTGAAATCCATTTCAGAGGAGACTACTTTCCCCGAAGATATTGATGACCGGAAGGATTATCTGCCCGCTGTGATCAGGGAACTGGCGGCTGGTGTGAGTTTCCGTCTGCGGTCTGCCTGCATTAAGGCCAAAACAGTAACCCTAAAACTACGTTTTAGTGATTTTACAACAATTACCCGCAGCAGAACACTACCCGACGCTACAGACAGCGAGCGGGTTATCAATGAAGCGGCGCTTGCTCTTTTTAACCGTCACAGCGGCAAAGCTCCCTGGCGCCTGGTGGGGGTAAAAGCATCCGGTTTCGAAACAGAAGAGCAGCTATCTTTGTTGGTGCCATCCGTGGTTGATGAGAAGGAAAAACATTTGACGGCGGTCAAAGACAGCCTTCAGCATAAGTATGGTTCAGCGGTAGTGGTTAGCGGCAAGCAGTTGAAAGGTTATCATAATCAAAAATAAATACCATGAACCCTGAAGGAATTGCCCCCCCCAGGTTGAATAAAATTTCTGCCGATAAATATCGCGGCTATAATAATTTCAGTCAATGAGGGGTGCTGTTTGTGAGAAGGATTTATGTTTTAGTAGTGTTAGTTTTTCTTTTTGCCGGAATTGTGCTTACAGGTTGTGAGTCAGAGGAGGTGATACCTGAAATGGATGCGGCGGAGAAGGTCTGGACAAATGGGGTGATTTTTACTGTTGACGATCAGGAGACATTTGCCGAGGCGGTTGCTGTAAGAGATGGTTTAATTATCTTTGTCGGTAACACCGAAGATGTCTTGAACTACATCGGGGATCAGACTGAAGTAATCGACCTGCAAGGCCGGATGATGCTGCCGGGCATGACCGACTCCCATATTCATGCTCCTGGGACAATTCTCTCCCAGCTCTACCAGATCGATTTAAACGGGATTCTCACCGAAGAGTCTACCATGGCGGCGATCGAGGACTTTGTTGCTGAACACCCTGATCTGGAAATCTATTATGGCGACGGCTTCTCAGTTGGCTCATTTTCAGGGGAAGAGGTGGCCAAGGGACCACGCAAGGAAAGGCTGGATGAGATTAGCGATAAGCCGATTATGATCAGCTCTTATGATGGGCATACTCGTTGGTTGAACAGAGCCGCTTTTGAGTATTTCGGCATTACCAAAGATACTATATCGCCCGAGGGTGGCGTGATCGAAAAAACGGCAGATGGAGAACTCTGGGGCACGCTGAAAGAAATGGCCATCGAGCTGACACCGTCACAGGAGTTTACCGATGAACAGATGCATGATGCCTTTGTTGCTTTCCAGGAGTACATGCACAGTCTCGGTTACATT
>JBFYYZ010000260.1:0-5255 GCA_041309745.1 Bacillota bacterium
CTCCTTATAGTGCTGCGTTTAGAACAGTGATCGTTGCTAAGTCTATTATCTTTTATTCAGCAGTTATTTTGATTTACCTGCCGGTTTTTATAGTTTGGCCGGCCGTTTTCATCATAATCAATCCATCATAATAAATCCGGGAACTCCTTATTCCCCCGCAGAGGGATCCTGTGTTATAATCCTTAATAATATGAAAAAATTATAAAAACATCATAGAAATGAGTTTTATTCTAAACCCTGAAAGGAGGAACTGTGAATGGATAAATGGGAATGCCAAGTCTGTGGTTATGTTTATGATCCAGCAGAAGGAGACAGTGATGGCGGGGTTGCCCCGGGTACTGCATTTGAAGATCTTCCCGATGACTGGGTTTGCCCTGTCTGTGGTGTTGGTAAAGAAGAGTTTGCAAAGCTATAAAATAGTTTAAAGCTGAATTTTAGTGGTCGGGAGGTTTTATTTACCTCCCGACTTTTCTTAATCCTAGTCAGCTTTATTGTTCATGAGATGGACAACACCTACCACTTTTTTTAGATCGATCACAAAGGCTATACCGGTTCCGGGTTTTTCGAGTTTACCGGCCCCAATGATTGCTGTCAGTACCTGGTCGGTCATAGCTTCCGGCACGATAGTTAAGATGATATCTTTTTCCGGTTCGATCGGAATGCCAAGCAGTTTTTTTTGCTCATGGATCCCAGTACCCCTAGCCGGAATGATTGTTGCGCCTTCTGCCCCTGCTTCTTTAGACGCCTCAATAATGCATTCACTGCAACCTTTTTTAACAATCGTCAAGATTAAATCCTGTCTGAGGCTTTCCATCTTTATTATTCCTCCTCGCTGTTAATCGGGCTAACATCTTCCAAATCCGGTTCAGACCCTGCTGATTCCCCAGTGAGGTCATCATAATAATCATCACTATTTTCTGCCGGATAAAGGAAACCAAGCAGCATCACTAAAATAATTGGCGCCAGAGCGACCAGGGCGATCAGCCCGAAACCATCAATTACAGCGTTTCTGCCTTCAGTAGCATCAGCAGCTCCTACCGCTAAGGCCATGATAAAGGTAACCGTCATTGGCCCCGTAGCCACTCCGCCTGAATCGAAGGCTATTGCCGTAAAAGAAGGCTTGGAAAAAAACATTAAAACGATAGCCAACAGGTAACCGGGTAGAATTATATAATAAAATGGGATCCCAAAGACAATCCTGGTCATCCCAAGCGCAACAAAGACTCCTACTGCCAGGCAAAGGGTGTAGAGAATGACCGAACTGCGAATATAACCGCTGGAACTTTTCTCTACCTGGCTGCTGAGAATTCTTACGGCCGGTTCAGCCAGGGTCGCCACAAAGCCCAAGATGAAACCAAGGGGAATTAAAGCCAGGCGTGATGAGTTTCCGGCCAGTATTGAACCCATCTCCATGCCTACGGGCATGAAGCCGATTTTTACTCCCTGCAGAAAAAGCGCCAGGCCTAAAAAAGCAAAGATAACCCCTTTTATTAAAGTCAGCAGCATCTTTTTTGGCATTTTGAAAAAGAAGATAGAAATGATGAAGAAAAAAAGCACAGGGATCACTGCGGTAAAAACTTCAAGCAGGGTATGATCAAAATCTTCGAGCATAAAGTAAAAACTCAACCGAAAAACACCCCCAGTAGCATTACACTGATTACCGGGCCGATTGAAGCCAGGCCAATCAGGCCAAAGGTTTCCGAAACCTTTGACTTGCCGCCCAAGACCGCTGTCGCTCCAACACCGAGAGCAAGAATAAAAGGCACTGCCATTGGTCCGGTAGTCACCCCGCCTGCGTCGAAAGAGATAGCTACAAAATCCGGAGGAGTAAAAAAGGATAGCACGACGATGACCAGGTAACCGGCCGCCAGCAGGTAAGCGATCGGTATACCGAGTAGAATTCGCAACAGAGCCAGGGCTAAAAAAAAGCCCACCCCTACAGCAACCGCAAGGATTAACAGGTTGTTGCCGATGCTGCCTCCGGAAGCCAGGTCAACCTGGTAGGCGAGCACCCTGACATCTGGTTCGGCGATGGTAATGACCATACCGAATAAAAATGAGGCAACGAGCAAAAACAACAATGAACCTCTTGAAACAAGCTCAGAGCCGATAGCTTCCCCGATTGGCAGCAGACCGACTCTGACCCCGACCAAAAAGAGAAAGAGCCCGCCGGCAACCATCGCCGCGCCGACAAAAAACCTGATCATCAGCTCTGGGGCGGTTCCCGGTAAAATAAAAAGAATTACCACCACCACAAAAACCAGTGGCACGATAGACTGGATTACTTCTACTATAATTTCTCTCAGATCGTTTAACACGTTATTGCTCCCGCCGGGAAGAAAAACTGTTCCCCTGAGATTGACTGATCACTTGGTTGGTCTATAGTTGTTACAATTCTAGCCTAAAGAGTTTTAAACTCTTTGTCAAGGTTAACACCGAGCAAACACAGTTAACACGGAGCATGCATAGCACGGAGTATGCACTGGCAGCATCTGGCCGGATATGTTATGATCCGCCTGATTGTTAAATCGCCTAATTGTTTTGAGAGGACCTCTAACTTGAAAGAACCTGAATCATTCTTAGGCAGCTTGCAAAACCCCGATCCGCAGTGGATTAGCCTACTTAAGGATGAACTCAATCCTGCCCAGTTCGAATTTGCTACAGCGGATCAAAAAGCACTGCTGGGGCTTGCCGGACCAGGATCCGGAAAAACCAGGGCCCTGGTCTACCGGGCTGCCCACCTGATTCGGTGCGGAATTCGCCCCGAAGAGTTGATGCTGCTCACCTTTACCAACAAAGCTGCCGGCGAGATGAAGGAACGCCTGGAGAAGCTGATCGGTTTTTTACCGTACCGACTGTGGGCCGGGACTTTCCATAGCATTGGAGCAAGAATATTACGGTCTAATGCAACCCTGGTTGGCAGAACAGCTAATTTTACGATCCTTGATGAAGACGACAGCCGGATTATTCTGAAGCAAATTCTTAGTAAGCAAGAGGTCAGTGATGAAGACCGGAAGCTGATCATGCAACGCAATCTGCTGGGCAGGATGATCAGCCAGGCACGCAACTCGGGTCTCACAATCAGGGAAGTGATGGAGGAATTTTACCCTTACCGGCTCGAGTATCTTGAGGTTGTTGCAAAAACTGCTGAATTGTACGAGCAGAAAAAGCTTGAAACTAATGCTTTTGATTTTGATGATCTACTGTTGAGCTGGTTGGATCTCTTCGAACGTTTTCCGCAAGTTCGCGATCATTATCGCCAGCGGGTTCAGCATCTTTTAGTTGACGAATTTCAGGATACCAACCTGATCCAGGCCCGTATCATAGACCTTTTTTCCGGGACCTCATCAATCTGCGTGGTTGGAGATGATGCCCAGTCAATCTATGCATTTCGCTATGCCCAGATCGGGAACATCCTTTCATTTCCTGAGAAATATGAAGATTGCCGCCTGGTGAGAATGGAAAAGAACTATCGCAGCACCCCGGAGATTGTTGAACTGGCCAACTGTTCGATCCGCCATAACCGGGAACAGCTGCCGAAGAAACTGTATTCTGAAAATCCCGTTGGTGACAAACCGGTGATTGCCAGGGTATCTGATGCCCGGCAGGAAGCCGCTTTTGTCCTGCAAAATATTTGGGAGCTGCAACACACTTTTTCCATCCCCCCGGAAGAGATTGCCGTATTATACCGTAGTTCATATTTAACGCCCGAAATTGAATTTGCCCTGGCCCGCAAGGGCATCAGCTACCAGACTTACGGTGGGGTGAAATTCTTTCAAAAAGCACAGATCAAGGATTTGCTGGCCTACCTAAAAGTGATCTATAACTCCCGGGATGAGCACTCCTGGCAACGTATTTCCACCTTGCAACAAGGTTTGGGTCTAGCCTCTTTTGATCGGCTCTGGGCTAAGCTGAAAGAGCAGCCTGACCCGCTGGTAGCAGCTTTAAGCGGCGATTACCAGCCTTCGAGAGGCAAAGCCGGATGGGAATCGCTGATCGATACCCTAAAGCATCTTCTTAATTTAGGACCAGCTCATGTCCCCCAGCTAATTACGGCGATTATGGATCATAATTACGATTTTATTCTGAAACAGAAATATCCGGATCAGTACGCAGAAAGACTGGGTGGTCTTGAAAGACTGGCTATTTATGCCGAACGTTTTGAATCTCTTGCCCAGTTTCTTGAGTCGCTGATTTTGGAGGAATCGGTATTTGCTGATTCCGAAAGTGGATTTGCCGCAGGGCAGCTGACTCTTTCTACAATTCACAGTGCAAAAGGCAAAGAGTGGGAAGCCGTATTTATTGTTGGGATGAACCAGGGGCATTTCCCATCCCAGAGATTTGATGACAGTAACTTGGCAGAGGAGAGGCGTCTCTTCTATGTTGCGGCTACAAGGGCCCGCCGGTACCTGATGATGTCAACTTACCGCGAAGATTACCGCAACTATGGTGCTGTTTCGGAAGGCCCTTCAATTTTCCTGCGGGAGCTGCCGCCTGATTGCTACCGGCTGGTCGATTATGACAGCGGCTTTTAAATTAAAATCCTCACTTCAATAGACATTAGCTGAACTGGTGTAGTATAATACCTTTTAATTTTAAGCTCCGATGAACACTGGAGGAATATCGATGCAGAAAGTTGACATCTACGATACGACATTAAGAGACGGCTCGCAGCGTGAAGGTGTTTCACTATCAGTGGCTGACAAAATAAAGATTACTGAAAGACTGGATCAGTTTGGGATTGATTACATTGAGGGCGGCTGGCCGGGATCAAACCCCAAAGATATTGAAGTCTTCCGGAGGGCAGCGAAAATTAATCTCAAAAATGCCCGGCTCTGTGCTTTTAGCAGCACCCGCAGGCCGGGTGAAAAAGTTGAAGCAGATCAGAACATCCGTGCACTGCTTGAAGCGAAAACCGAAACAGTAACAATATTTGGTAAAGGTTGGGATTTTCATGTTTACGATGCCCTGAAAACAACCTTGGCAGAGAACCTGACAATGATTGCCGACACGGTCAGGTTTTTAAAGGAACAAGGCCGCCAGGTCTTTTTTGATGCAGAGCATTTTTTCGATGGTTATAAAGCCAACCCACAGTACGCTCTCGCTACACTGGAAGCAGCCACAGCGGCAGGCGCTGATCTGGTAGTCCTCTGCGACACTAACGGCGGCCTGATGCCCTGGGAATTAAAGACCATTATGAGAGCCGTTAAAGAGAAGGTAAAGACCCCTCTCGGCATTCATGTTCACGATGATGC
>JBFYYZ010000261.1:0-2517 GCA_041309745.1 Bacillota bacterium
CCATCTCGAGCAGTTCCCTGCTGGTCGGATAATTTGCGGGAAAAATAACCCAGGTGAAAAAGCCGCCGCCTGGTTTGCTAAATTTAACGGCTGGCGGAAAATACTGCTGCATGGCCTCAAGCATGCCATTTCTTTTCTGCCGGTACAGATCACACAGCCGTTCAATGTGTCGGTTAACATAGCCGTCATGTGAAAGGCGGTAAGCCAGTCTCTGCCCGATTGAACTGGAGCAGAGATCGGTGGTTTGCTTGATCAAAACTACTTTTTCCAGCAGCGCTTCAGCGCCGGCCATCCAGCCGATGCGGATCCCGGGAATCAGCACTTTTGAATATGACCCTAAGAACACTACCCGTTGTTCGCGATCAAGGGTGTGGTAGCTTGGGGGAACAGTGCCGTCGTAGGCCAGTTCCCCATAGGGGTCGTCCTCCACCACCAGTAGATCATAGCGAGAGGCAATTTCTAAAATTTTAATCCTGCGCTCGAGGCTGGTTGTCGTCCCGGTCGGGTTTTGAAAATTAGGCACCGTGTAAAAGAATTTTGGCTTTAGCCCTTTGGCGATCAGCTTTTCTAAGGTTTTAACCATCGATTCAGGCCGCGGACCCTCTTCGTCCATTTCGATCCCGTGAGTTAAGCCGCCGTAGCTTTTTATCGCTCCCATGCCACCAATATAGGCCGGTTCTTCTACCAGCACCGGATCGCCGGGGTTGACCAGCACCCGGCTTAACAGGTCGATTCCCTGCTGCGAGCCGTTGGTAATGATCAGGTTTCCTATTTCACAGCGGGCCCCGGCTTGGCGCATCTTGCCGGAGAGAAAAACCCGCAGTTCGTAAATCCCTTCGGTGGGACCGTACTGCAGAGCCTGGCGGGCATCTTCTTTAACCAGCGAAGCCATCGTCCTGGCCAGATCTTCACGGGGGAAAAACTCGTTATCGGGAAAACCGCCGGCAAAGGAGATCACTTCCGGTCTTTCGGTGAGAGCAAAAAACTGTCTGATTTGTGACCCTGTTACTCGTTCTGTCCTTCGCGCAAAGAAATCCTGCCACTTAATGTTCACCCTGATTGCCTCCCTTTGCTGACTGCTCATTTTTCTAAGCTCATGTTTTTGATAAAAAATTTAGCCCGCCTCTTAACAGAGACGGGCTTTTATCCCGCGGTACCACTCCAATTGCCACTTTTGGGACCTCTTGAACTGTTTAACGATCTTTTTAAGACCGGCTGCACTTATGAAGATGCTTTTCATTCGGTGCAGCAGCTCCGGGGTGGCTTATATCTTTACCCGGTGGGGCTCTTTCAGCCGGTGAGGCCCCTCTCTTGTCTGACGGGTTAAGTTTGTTCCCCTTCAAAGCCTTTAGCTATTGACTTATTGTCGCATTATAGCAGACTGGTTTAAATAATGCAAGCGCAGCGGCGCAAAAATATTTTACCGTTATTCCTTTGCCAGTCGGTTTCGATCAGTTATAATGAAATAATCCTTTTAAAGACGGAGGTGTGGTTGATGTCCTTTCCCGAGATGCGTTCCTGCCTGGATCTGATCAAACCATATGTACCTGGCAAACCGGTAGAAGAGGTGGAGAGGGAGCTTGGCTTAAGCGACGTAATCAAGCTGGCTTCGAATGAAAACGCCCTGGGGCCTTCGCCACTGGCGGTAAAGGCGATGCAGGAAAGTGCCGCTGAAATGCATATCTACCCCGACGGAAACTGCTATTACCTAAAAGAGGCTCTAGCCGCGAAGCTCAACATCACTGAAGACCAGTTACTTTTTGGTAATGGCTCCGATGAGATACTAAGCTTTATGACCGTAGCCTTTATCAATCCCGGTGACGAAGCAGTAATGGTTGCGCCAAGCTTTTCCGAATACGATTTTGCCATGCGTCTGATGGGCGGAGTGCCGCGCCTGGTGCCTCTCACAGGCTCTGATTTTGCATATGATCTTGATGCGGTGCTGTCAGCGGTAAATGATCAAACCAAAATTGTTTTTATTTGCAGCCCCAACAACCCAACCGGCAGCCATGTCCAGCGCTCCGATTTTGTAAAATTTATGGACAAAATTCCTGACAAAGTACTCGTAGTGCTTGATCAGGCTTACATTGAATATGTTAACGATCCCGGTCACCCAGAGGGGTTGGATTTAATCGAGCAGGGGTATCCCGTGATTGCCCTGCGTACCTTTTCCAAGATTTACGGTTTGGCCGGTTTAAGAATTGGCTACGGGATTGCTTCCTCTGCCTTGATTACCGGCCTTAACCGGGTCCGCGAACCTTTTAACGTTAACGCCATGGCCCAGAAGGCCGCCTTAGCTGCCCTTTCTGACACTGCCCATCTTGAAAATAGCATTGCCGTGGTAGAGCAGGGACGAAAAACGCTTGCTGCAGGACTGAGTGCTTTGGGTTTAAAGCCGGTGCCTGATCAGGCTAACTTCTGTTTTGTTGATATCGGGGTTGATTCCCGCCAGGCTTTCCAGGCCCTGCTCATGAAAGGGGTCATCGTGCGCACCGGCGATATTTTTGGTTACCCCAC
>JBFYYZ010000262.1:0-2936 GCA_041309745.1 Bacillota bacterium
TTTTGCATAATTAATCGCTTCTTCCATCGCCCCCTGGGCAATTCCCACGGCCTGAGCGGCAATACCGTTGCGACCGCCATCTAAAGTGCTCATGGCAATCTTGAATCCTTCTCCTTCGGCGCCAAGCAGATTTTCTTTCGGAACATGGCAGTTTTCAAAAATCAGCTCCAGGGTGGGCGATGAACGCAGTCCCATTTTACGTTCCTTTTTACCGAAACTAAAACCGGGCGTATCCTTCTCAACGATAAAAGCGCTGATTCCTTTTGCTTTTCTTTCTTTATCGGTAACGGCAAAAACAATATATACTTCAGCCTCAGCACCGTTGGTAATAAAGATCTTGTTTCCGTTAAGCACGTAACTGCCGCCTTCAAGCCTTGCCGTGGTCTTTTGGTTGGCGGCATCGGTTCCCGCAGTCGCCTCGGTCAGGGCATAAGCTCCAAGTTTCTCCCCTAAAGCCATCGGTTCTAAGTATTTTTTCTTTTGCTCTTCATTTCCGTATTTGTAGACAGGCCATCCGGCCAGCGACGTGTGGGCTGAAAGTGTTGTTCCGCTTGATGCATCAACCCGGGAGAGCTCTTCAACGGCAATAACGTAACTGATAAAATCGCAGCCCCCGCCGCCGTACTCTTCCGGCCAGGGGATACCGGTTAAACCGAGTTGGCCCATCTTGTCAAAAATCTCCCTGGAGAATTGCTCCTTGTCGTCGCGCTCTTCAGCGCCCGGTTTTAGCTCCTTTTCGGCAAAATCCCTTACCATCTTGCGGGTCATTTCCTGCTCTTCGGTTAGGACAAAATTCATTAAATAACCTCCTTCTCCTTGTTTCTATAGTTAATTTAAACTTTATTGACCTAATAGCTCTCTGGCGATAACAATCCGCTGGATTTGATTAGATCCTTCATAAATCTGTGGGGCTTTGGCGTCGCAAAAGTAACGGGTTAATGGGTTATCTTCTCCGCAGCCGGCACTTCGACAGAGATCAAGACACTTTGTGGCTGCTTCCATCGCCAGATCGGTGGCCATCAATTTGGCCATCGATGCTTCCCTGGTGCAGCGTTTTCCACTGCCCTTTGCCATTGCCGCCCTGTAGATCAGCAAACGGGCAGCTGCTGTCTTTGCAGCCAGGTCGGCAAGAATAAATGCAGACGACTGCTCTGTTTTTACGCCTGCGCGCTCCTGCTGCTTTAAATGATTGATGGTAAATTCAAGTGCTGCCCTGGCTAAGCCGAGTCCCTGAGCGGCGATTCCAATCCGTCCTCCGTCAAGCAGGGACATGGCGATAGTAAAACCGGCCTTTTCTTCCCCCAATCTGTTCGACACCGGGATAAAAAGATCCTCCATCCTGATCTCAGCCGTGTGGGAACGATTAAGGCCCATTTTTTTCTCTGGTGGTCCGGCGGTAAGGCCGGGGCGACCCTTTTCTACCAGAAAGGCAGTGATCCCTTTTCGGCCAATGGAACGGTCAACAGAGGCGAACACTGTAAAAAGGTCGGCTTCGCCACCCCCGGTAATGAACAACTTGCAGCCATTCAGCAAATATCCGCCGTCAACGGCAGTTGCTGTCGTAACAAGAGCGGCGGCATCGGAACCGGCCCCGGTTTCGGTCAGGGCGAAAGCTCCCAACAGCTTGCCGCTTGCCAGACTGGGCAATAACCTTTTTTTCTGTTCCTCCGTCCCATAGTAAAGCAGGGGGAAAGTGCCGACCGAGGTATGAACTGATAGAATTACACCCGTTGAGGCACAGACCCTGGATACCTCTTCGAGCATCAGAATATAGGTGAGGAAATCGTCGCCTGCTCCACCCCACTCTTTAGGAATCGGTAACCCCATGTAACCGCGCTTTCCGGCTTTTTTCAAGTTCTGATGGGGAAAATGATGATCCTGATCCAGCTCCGCGGCGGCAAAACATTTAAATTCTTCCTGACGTTTCAGATGATAATCAGATAATACTAGCTCCACTGGCTGTGCACCTCTACCAATTTATACTTTGACAATAATCGCTTCACCCTGCGCTGCGCCGCTGCAGATTGTCGCCAACCCGTAACCGCCTCCGCGCCGGCGCAGTTCGGCAATCAAAGTGATCAGGATCCGGGCGCCGCTGGCACCGATCGGGTGTCCGATTGCAACAGCCCCACCATTTACATTGACAATCTCCTGATTCCAGCCACCGAGCTTAATGCAGGTCAAAGCTACGGCGGCAAAGGCCTCGTTGACCTCAATCAATTGGAGATCGGCAGTTTTAAGGCCTGCTTTTTTAAGGACCAGCTCCGCTGCTGCGAAGGGCACTGTAGCGATGTAGCGGGGTTCAAGCGAAACGGCGCTTTGGGCCACAATTTCTGCCAGTGGCTCTAATTGAAGTTCCTCTGCTTTTTGCTGCGATGCCAAAACGAGCGCTGCTGCTCCGTCGCTGATCGCCGGTGCATTACCGGCTGTAATCAAACCCTCTTTCTCAAAAGCGGGCGGTAACTGAGCCAGCTTTTCATAAGTAGTATCGGCGCGGGGCAGTTCGTCTCGCTTAAACTTAAGCGGCTCTCCTTTGCGCTGCGGAACAGCCACGGCAAATAGTTCTTCATCCAGCAAACCATTTTCCGCTGCTTTAATGGCTAACTGGTGGCTGCGCAGGGCAAAATAATCCATCTGCTCCCGGGTTATTCCCTCTTCCGCCGGCACTGCACTGCCATGCACTCCCATGTGCACATTATGAAACGGGCACCAGAGCCCGTCATGCACCATCCCATCGATCAGCGAAGCATCACCCATCCGGAAACCTTCGCGCGCTTTCGGTAAATAATAAGGCACAGCGCTCATATTCTCCATCCCTCCGGCGACAACCACTCCTGCTTCACCGCAGCGGATTAGCAGCTCCCCCAAGTTGGCTGCCCGCAAACCGGAGGCGCAAACCTTATTTATCGTTTCGGAAGGAACTGCAGCCGGCAGTC
>JBFYYZ010000263.1:0-8607 GCA_041309745.1 Bacillota bacterium
CTTTAGAGGATGCCGCCTGTGCTGCTGCCGGGGTTACAATGGCCAGCACAAAGAAAACAGCAAGGATAAATATCAACACCAGATACAGTCTTTTTACATTAATCATTTACTTCACTCTCCCAATTTTTTATATTGCTTAAACCGAATAACCGCTAACGAGATTAGTAAAGCTAAAGGTCCATCAATTTCCCCACACTCCCTAAACCATTATTGAAGCCTCGAATTGATTCGGGAACTCAACTTATAAAGCATCTTTTGAGCTACCCCGGCTCATTTTCTTTCTGTAGTTACTAAATAATAGCGAAAAAGATGCCCACAAGTCTATTGGCATAATTCCCATAGTTAACTAATCCATATCATGCTGATTTAAATCAAGTAATCGTGAACGCATTGGTTAAACGAGGATCACATCCCAAGCCCAGGCGGACCAGGATATCAACATTCTGGAGCAGATCAGTCATAGATAATACAGGAAACCCGTATTCCCAACAGTTTCCGTTTTATTTTACTTTGAGAACTGCTGTAAATGCTTCCTGCGGGATTTCCACCCGCCCAATCTTCTTCATCTTTTTTTTACCCTCTTTTTGCTTCTCAAGCAGTTTGCGCTTGCGGGTAATATCTCCGCCGTAAAGCTTCTCCGTTACATTCTTGCGCAGCGCCTTGATGGTTTCCCGGGCAATGATCTTGTTTTCCACGGCAGCTTGGATTGGCACATCAAACATCTGTCGGGGGATGATTTCGCGCAATTTTTCTACCATCTCTTTGCCCCGCTGGTAAGCCTTGTCGCGATGAATGATAAAGGATAGGGCGTCTACTTTTTCGGCGTTGACCAGAATATCCATTAATACCAGCGCTGATTGGCGGTAGCCGTAAAGAGTATAATCGAGCGAAGCATAGCCGCGGGTGCGTGATTTGAGCAGATCAAAGAAGTCATAGATGATTTCGGCCAGCGGCAGAAAATAAGACAGTTTTACCCTGCCCGAATCAAGATACTCCGTATCGCGGTAGTCTCCCCTCTTTTCCTGGCAGAGCTCCATTACTGCCCCCACATATTCGGCAGGCATAAAAATTGAAGCTTCAACGTAGGGTTCTTCAATGGCTACTCGTTCATCAGTAGCTGGCATCAAGGCCGGGTTGTCAACCTTAATTACCTCCCCGCTACGCAGATGGACCTGATAAACCACGCTTGGGGCTGAAACAATCAACTCCAGACCATATTCCCGCTCCAGTCGTTCCCGGACAATATCCATATGCAGCAAACCAAGAAAACCACAGCGGAAGCCGAGCCCCAGGGCTATCGACTTTTCAGGCTCAAAGGTCAGGGCGGAATCGTTTAATTTCAGGCGCTCAATTGCTTCCCTCAGGGCGGTGAAATCTTTGCTGTCCTGGGGGAAAAGGCCGCAGTAGACCATCGATACTACCTTCCGGTAACCGGGTAGAGCCTCGGCGGCAGGGTTACCGGCGCCGGTGATTGTATCGCCGACCTGTGCGTCTCCGACATTTTTAACTGACGCTATCAGGTAGCCTACCTCGCCTGCAGTCAGGTCTTTTACCGGCTCCATAGCCGGCCTGAATACTCCAGTTTCATTTACTTCAAAGCTTTTACCGGTATTCATAAGCTTAATCCTTTCACCTTTGCGGATACTGCCCTCCATGACCCTGATATAGGCAATCACCCCGCGATAGCTGTCGTAGTGGGAATCAAAAACTAGCGCTTTAAGCGGGTTATCCGGTTCTCCGGTAATCGGGGGCGGCACTTTTTCCACTACCGCTTCCAGGACAGCTTCAACACCGGTGCCCTGCTTGGCCGAAATCTCCAGGGTTTGCCCGGCATCGCCACCGATGATTGCTGCCAATTCTGCTTTAACCTTTTCGGGTTCGGCATTGGGCAGGTCAATTTTATTGATCACCGGTATGATCGTAAGGTTCTGTTCAAGCGCTAAGTAAACATTGGCCAGGGTTTGCGCCTCAATACCCTGGGCAGCGTCGACGACTAAAATGGCTCCTTCACAAGCGGCGAGACTGCGAGAAACTTCATAATTGAAGTCAACATGCCCCGGAGTATCGATCAGGTTCAGGATATAGTCTTCCCCGTCCTTCGCCCGGTAAGCCAGGCGAACAGCCTGCAGCTTGATGGTGATGCCGCGCTCCCGTTCCAGGTCCATCTGATCTAAGACCTGCTCCTTCATTTGCCGGGCTGTCAGCGTGCCTGTAGCCTCCAGCAGCCGGTCGGCCAGGGTTGACTTGCCATGATCTATATGAGCTATAATACAAAAGTTTCTGATTTTATCTGGTTCCAAAAATAATGCCTCCATTATTTTAAAGCTGAATGACCCTGTAGGATTATATCACCACAAGGGATCAGCTACAACAAGACTGACGCCTGATTTTCAAAGAAAAACTCTAAATCCCTGCATATTGAGTCTATGGCGAGCGAGGCGTATAATGATTAGAAGCGCTGTGCTGACAATGCAGATCATGCTTGCATACCTGATGGAGGATTACCTTAAGTGATTAAGCTTTTCCGGTTTCTGAAACCCTACTCCCTGACGATCGCGGTCATCCTGATCCTTGTCTTTTTTCAATCTTTGGCTGAGCTTTTTCTGCCCACCCTAATGGCTGATATTGTCGATAAGGGTATCGTTTTCGGCAACATTGAACTGATCGTGAGGACCGGCGGAATTATGCTGCTGGTAGCCCTGGGCGGGGTAATCTGCACTGTTTTGGGCAGTTACTTTGCTTCCAGGACGGCGATGAGTTTCGGAAAAAACCTACGCAACAGGGTCTTCGGTCATGTGCAGTCCTTCTCCCTGCATGAATTTGACCAGATCGGAACCGCCTCGCTGATCACGCGCACCACCAACGATATTAATCAGGTTCAGATGGTCCTCTTAATGATCCTGCGGATGATGGTGCACGCCCCGCTGATGTTCGTCGGCGGTGTAATCATGGCGCTGTCGCGGGATGTACAGCTTTCTAGATCAATTGTGGTCGTGATCCCGATTATTGCCCTCACGATAACTTTAATAACCGTCAAAGCAATTCCCCTGTTCAAAAAGATGCAGCTAAAACTTGATAAGCTGAACCTGGTTTTACGGGAAAACCTGACCGGGATCAGAGTCATCCGCGCTTTTAACCAGATTGAACGGGAGAATAAAAGGTTGAAAGTGGCCAACCTCGACTTGACAGCAACTGCCACCAAGGTTAACAAACTGATTGCCGCAACCATGCCGGTGTTAATGCTTTCTCTTAACTTTACGGCTATCGCCGTTGTCTGGTTCGGCAGCGCCCGCATCGACAGCGGAAACTTGCAGGTAGGGGATTTAATGGCTTTTCTGCAGTATGTGATGCTAATCTTATTTTCGCTGGTCATGGTTTCGATGATGCTGGTGATGATTCCCCGGGCATCCGCATCAGCCGAACGGATCAACGAGGTGCTGGATGCTGTTCCGAGCATTAAAGATCCGGCAGCAGTAAAGGCAGGAACAGCCAGCAGCGGGCAGGGTTACGTGCAATTTGCCAATGTAACTTTCAGCTATCCGGGAGCCGAGAAACCAGCTCTTAAAGATATTTCTTTCAGCGCCGGACCGGGAGAGGTAACTGCGGTAATCGGCAGTACCGGATCGGGCAAATCGACCTTATTTAAACTTTTACTACGCTTCCACCATCCTGATAGCGGAAATATCTCAGTCGATGGCCTAAATATTGAAGATCTGTCCCAAGAGGATTTGCGATCCAGGATCGGCTATGTGCCACAAAAGTCGCTGCTTTTCTCCGGAACAGTGGCCGAAAATATCCGTTTTGGCAAGCAGGATGCTACTGATGATCAAATCCGCCACGCTGCGGAGCTAGCCCAGGCTGGAGAGTTTATCAAGGAACTGCCGGGAGATTTCGAGGCCAGGATCGATCAGGGAGGGGCTAACCTGTCGGGAGGTCAGAAGCAGCGCCTGGCGATAGCACGAGCCCTGGTCAGAAAACCTGAAATTTACATTTTTGATGACAGCTTCTCCTCCCTTGACTTTAAAACCGATGCCCGCCTGCGTTCGGCGCTGTATCAGGAAACGGCGAATTCAACGGTAATTATCATCGCCCAGAGGGTGAGCACGGTATTAAGCGCCGACCGGATTATTGTTTTGGAAGACGGCTGCCTGGCCGGAATCGGCAGCCATCAGGAATTAATGGAAACAAGCGCAGTCTACCGCGAGATTGTCTACTCACAGCTTTCCGAGGAGGAAATAGCGTGAGTAAAGCGACAGATCGCGGTCATAAAGCTCCATTCGGACCCGGAACGTTTGGCAGAGGCCCGATGCAGGCCATGTCGATGCCGGTTGAGAAACCGAAAAACTTCAAAAAAACCATAAAAAGGTTGGTTGGCTACCTTCAGCCACATCGTAACCGCCTGATTGTTGTTTTTCTGGCCGCAATGCTCAGCACCGTCTTTGGCATTGTCAGTCCGAAAATTATGGGCCTGGCTACGACCAGCCTGTTCGACAGTTTTTTAAGTGCCCGCCCCGTCGATTTTAGCTATATTACGCAAATTCTTGTAGCCCTCGGCTCGCTTTATCTCTTAAGTTCCCTTTTTAGCTATCTGCAACAGTTCATTATGGTTGAAGTATCGCAGCAGACTGTTTACAAAATGCGCGAAGACATCAGCCAAAAACTGTCCCTTCTGCCTTTAAAATATTTCGACAGCAATGCTTACGGAGATATACTTAGCCGGGTAACCAACGATGTAGATAATATCAGCACCACTCTGCAGCAAAGCATCACCCAGCTTGTCACCGCTTTCGTCAGCCTGATCGGCATCCTGGTGATGATGCTGATCATCAGCCCTTTGCTGACCCTGGTCAGCCTGGTAGTTTTGCCGCTCTCTTTTCTGGTGACTAAAGCTATCGCCACCAGATCCCAGAATTATTTTGCCGCACAGCAGAAAAAACTGGGTGAACTGAACGGTCACGTGGAAGAAATGTACACCGGACATGTACTGGTAAAAGCCTTTGGCCGCGAAGGTGAATCAGTAAAAGAGTTTAAGACAATTAACAACCAGCTCTATGATGCAAGCTGGAAAGCCCAGTTTATATCAGGGATCATCATGCCGCTGATGATTTTTATCAACAACCTGGGCTACGTTTTGGTCTGTGTGTTCGGCGGAATCATGGTCACCCGGGGCTCGATTACCATCGGTGATATGCAGGCTTTTATCCAGTACTCCAAGCATTTCACCCACCCGATTGCCCAGACAGCCAGTATCGCCAATATTTTACAGTCAACCGTCGCATCAGCGGAACGTGTCTTTGAGCTGCTGGATGAAGGCGAAGAAAGTCCGGAGCCGTTAGAGACAAAAACCCTGCCTGCACCCAGGGGTGATATAGAATTCAACAAGGTCAGTTTCAGGTACACACAAGATACGCCGCTGATTGAGAATCTGATCGTAGAAGTTAAAGCAGGCCAGACTGTGGCGATTGTTGGCCCCACCGGAGCTGGGAAGACAACACTGGTAAACCTTTTGATGCGTTTTTATGAACTAGACAGTGGGGCAATCACCATTGACGGATTGAACATAACAGAACTGAAGCGCGGCGACCTGCGCAGCATTTTTGGCATGGTGCTGCAGGACACCTGGCTCTTTAACGGCACCATATGGGATAACATTGCCTACAGCCGCCCTGATGCCACAAAAGAAGAAATCTGCAGCGCCGCAAAGATCTCCAACGCCGACCACTTTATCCGAACGCTTCCCAGTGGCTATGATACAGTCCTTAACGAAGAAGCCTCGAATATATCCCAGGGTCAAAAACAGCTCTTAACCATTGCCCGGGCCATCTTAGCTGACCCGGCTGTTTTAATTCTTGATGAAGCAACAAGCAATGTCGATTCGAGAACAGAGCTGCTAATTCAAAAAGCGATGGGCGAGCTAATGAAAGGCCGCACCAGCTTCATAATAGCCCACCGCCTGTCAACGATCAGGGACGCCGATCTGATCCTGGTTATGGATGAAGGGCAGATAGTTGAACAGGGGAGCCATCCTGAGCTAATGGCCAAAAGCGGCTTCTATAGCGAGCTATATAACAGCCAGTTTAATCATGTAAATACAAGAACGCAGGCTATTTAGTGGCAGTTTAGTCACCTGGCCGCTGCCGGCAAACCGGTAACAGCAAACTCAAATTCCCCTCCATCTGTTCTGAATATAACTGCGCCATGGAAATCTGTGCGATAGATCAGCACACCTGCCTCCTGAAGAGCCTCAAGCATTTGTGGATGCGGATGGCCGAATGAATTAACCCCAACCTGGATCACCGCCAGATCAGGCTGCACTGCTTCGAGAAGCTTGCCAATCGAAGGCAGGTAGCCGCCATGATGGGGTATTTGCAGCAAATCAGCCTTTAAATCCGGGGAGCGGCTGAGCAAATCAAGCACAGCAGCATCTTCAATATCACCGGTAAAGAGAATCTTCACCTCTTTGTAATGCAGCAGTAAAACAAGCGAGTTGTTATTTAACTCGCTGTCATCACCCCTGATCAACCTCTCAGGCGGACTTAGAATATCAAGCTGCAGATCGGAACCGCAACGCCAACTCTGGCCGGCTGTGGCAACTTCCACCGGAATCTTCGTTACTGCTGCCTTATTGAGCAAATTCATGTAATGGGGTGAATCGCCGCTCGCCGGTGAAATCAATATACCATCAATCGGAATTTGATCTACCAGGTAGAGAAATCCGCCGAAATGATCTTCGTGGGGATGAGTAATAACTGCCAGATTAATATCTCTGATTCCCCGGTACCGCAGGAAAGGCAACACCACCTTTTCACCTGTTACTCCTGGATCAACGCTGTAAGCCGGTTCACCGCCGGCATCAATCAGAACAGTTACGCCGCATGGCGTCTCTAATAAAGCTGATGCACCCTGGCCTACATCAATAAAAGTGATTTGTAAATCCTTTTGCCCGGGAAATAAAACTCCCGTCCAGATAAAGATAATAGCTGCCACAAGCACCAGAGATAATGCAGCCTTTTTCAGCCAGGGGTTTTGTTGGACAAGACTGCCGGTACCTGCCCTGAGGTACGAAACATAAGAGAAATCACCGTTCGCAGCAATGCGCTTTCCCCAACTGTAGTAGCTCACTAAAAAACCGGTTAACAGCAAATAGATCGCTATTAGTGTTGCAGTCCGGGGTGGGCTTAAGGCCAGATAAAAACCGGGAATGCTGCTGAAACCGGAGATAAAGAGCATCAATTCCAGTAAAGGCCGGGAAGCCCAGAGCAGTAACTCCCCCAAATAGGGAATCAGTAAACCGAGCAGAGCCCCAAATAAACCGAGACCGACAATAAAGGCAATCAGAGGCAGAAAGAGCAAGTTAAAGAGTAGCGCACCAACCGGGAGATGGTGAAAATAATAAACACTTAGAGGCAAGACCCCGATTTGCGCAGCAACGGTTATGACGAGGGGAGAGCGGATCAGCGGTGGTAAATGTAGCTTTTTAAAGAATTGATCAAGCGGACGATAAAGATAAATCAGGGCCAGGGTTGCTGCATAAGAAAGCTGGAAACCTACCGTAAAAAGCAACAGTGGATTGATAAACAGTGTAGCCAGGGCAGCAGCCGCAACAGCAGTGGGTAAATCATTTTCCCGCTCTAAAAGTACTGCTCCCATGACCATTGAGATCATAACTGCCGCCCGCAAAGCAGAAGGTCGCATACCGGTTAAATAGGCATAGGCAAAGACCAGTAATATGGCCAGAATTAAAGGTAAGTGTCCTTTAAGGCACAGGCGGCTAAAGAGCCCGACGATCATGGCCGCGACAAGACCGACATGCAGTCCCGAAACAGCCATCAGGTGGCCGGCGCCGGCTTTTCTAAAGTTTTCTTCCACATCGGCCGGTAGTTGCTCACGCCGGCCGAAAAGTATAGCCGTTAAGAGAACAGAAGAGGGCGCCGGAAGGGTTTCATTTATAAAAGCAATCATCTGCTGTCTTAAATTGATGGCAGAATCGGCCAGAAGATTAATTTTTCCTGTACCCAGCCGATCTACCTGCACTGCATTGGGATAGACAAGGGCATCGATTCCCTCACTGCGCAGAAAAAACCTGTAATCAAATCCACCCGGATTACGCAAACCTTTTGGCTCGATAATCACTGACCGCAGACGTAACCTGTCACCATATTGGTAGACAGCAGTTTCCGGGCCGTATATCTTAACAAGCAGTCTACCATCTGCTAACTGCTTACCTTCCCTGGTTTCCAAAGCCTCAACCTGCAGCTGATAAGTGCAGTAATCCTGATCTATAACCGGCTCTTCAACAACTGTGCCTTCAATGTACAGACGCATGCCGGTATGGTGGATAATACTATTTTCTGAAGGCCTAAGAGAATAATAAAATGAAATGGCTCCAGCAAAGGCAATAAAAAGCAGCAGGCCAACCTTAAAAAAAGTGGTCAGCCTGAAAAAGAAAGGCACTGCCAGAATAAGCAGGAACAACAGGGTAAGCCAGTAGAAGTGAACTGCTTCTGTTATCCAAAAGCGTCCAAGCACAATTCCGGCAATATAGGCCTGCGTGATCAACACCAGGTGACGATTTCCCAGGATCTCCTGAAAACGGCTTCGTATAAG
>JBFYYZ010000264.1:0-2567 GCA_041309745.1 Bacillota bacterium
GTCGTCAGATGACACAAAGCCGCTTAGTTCAGGCAAGGCCGCCGTAAGATAGGTAGCTTCAACCGGCACGGGTTCGCCTTCCCCAGCATCGGGCAGCAGGGCCAGTTTTATTTGTTGACTACCAGTCGCACCGGCAGGGTCGGAGGCTGTGACGGCAATTGATGCGTTAAGCGCCTCTACGTTTCCGGCAGGGTTGGCTGGAGATAGCCAGTTAAAAGCGACACTATCAACATCTACACGTGTGATATCAACCAGACTGCCATAACTGGCCTCAATATCAAACTCAACGGCGTCATCATCGCGATCTGCCGCTATGACTACAAAACTGTGCCGCCCTTCGACATACCTGACCGGTAACGATTCACCGCGAAAGATCAGGTCGCTGATATCATCGTCTTCGTATATAATGGCTTCTATCTCCGGGGCATTGTTGCCATCCGGATCGGCAGGGCCGGCTTCCGGATCATCTTCCGTGTCTTCTCCTTCATCGTCATCTGCATCGGGGCCTCCTTCTGAACCGGGACTGTCCGCGTCAACACCAACAGCAATCCCGGGAAAGAGTTCAAGAGCTGCTTCGGCCGATCCTTCCGCATTGGTGGCCACTGCAGTCAGTAGAAAAGTTTCTTCTTCGGCAAGCAGCACCAGGCTGAAGTTAGGTTCTACCTGGCCGATGCCCTCGTTGCGGTTAAACTGCACCTGCGGCTCTGGGTTTCCTTCCACTATTGCTTCAACCAGAATCCGGTACGTGCCTGGCTCTTCTGCGGATGCTGCGCTTTCAACTACAACCAGGGTAAGCTGCGGTTCTTCAGTCGCGGGGAAAATAAGATCCTTAAGAGGGCTGATCAGGAACAGCAACACCAAGATAATAAAGAGGAGAATAGCAATAATAGCAATATTTTTACCTGACTTGCCCTTCGGTTCAATTGCCAGTTCGCCTTCCACCGCACCAACCTCTTTTCGATTATTTTTGATCATTTACTGCCTGTCTTATTATTCAGGCATTTTTATGTATTATACTACTTCTAACTATTTGCCGATAGTATTTTTCATTTACGAAGTTTAAGTGATCCGAAATTTTTCAATTGAATTGACAGCTGTCCGGACTCTCTGATAAGATTTTCGCATCACTTTACACGAAACGGGGGATATGATGAGCACCGCTATTTACCGCCAGATGCAGGAAAGACTTGATAGTTACTCAGTAGGGTTCCCGGCTACCGAGTCGGGGGTTGAGATTGAGATATTAAAGAAGCTATTCAGTGAAGATGAAGCCGAGCTTTTTTTAGCGCTCAGCCCAACGCTCGAAAAACCAGAAGATATTGCTGCCCGGTTAGACCGGCCGGTTGAGGAGTTAGCGGAAAAACTGGAAGATATGGCCTCGCGGGGCCTGCTATTTCGCCTGAATAAGAACGGTGTAAAAAAGTATGGCGCTACTGCTTTTATTCACGGTATTTTTGAGTTTCAGCTACCGCGTATCGATCGCGAGCTGGTGGAGCTGGTTAACCGCTACCTTGATGAAGGAATGGACCAATCGATGATCGGGGCTAAAGGTACTTTTTTAAGGACCATCCCGATTGCTCAGTCGATTCCGGCGGAGTATCATGTTGCCTCTTTTGACGATGCCGCTGAAATTTTGCGAGGCGCCGGCAAGATTGTAGTTGCCGACTGCATCTGCCGCAAGAGTAAAGAGTTGGTCAATGATTCGTGCGGCGCACCGCTTGAAGTTTGTTTTCTCTTTGGCTCGATGGGCCAGTATTACCTTGATAACCAGATGGGACGGGAAGTTGATGTTGATGAGGCGATCAAAATCGTGGCCAAAGCCCAGGAGGCAGGCCTGGTAACCCAGCCGGCCACCTCAGCCAACCCTAGCGGAATGTGCAATTGCTGTGGCGATTGCTGCGGGGTGCTTGCTTCAATTAAAAGGGCAGAAAACCCCGGTGATTTGGTTTATTCGAATAACTTTGCCCGGGTGGATGCCGACCAGTGTGTGGAGTGCGGAGAATGTGTGCCCCATTGCCACATGGCGGCGATCGAAATGTCGGATGATGGGCCGGCAGTGATCCTGGAGCACCGCTGCATCGGCTGCGGGGTCTGCATACCCAAGTGCCCGTCGGAGGCGATCAGCCTGCATTTAAAACCGGAAGAAACACGCCACGCACTGCCAGAGAACAGCTTCGAGCAGATGATGAAGATGATGGAGATCAGAAGCCAGTAGGCAGCAGGCAGTAATGAATCCCGATGGGAACAGAAGCGGTAACTGCTAAGCGGTTACCGCTTTTAATTTGTTTAAACTTTCTCCCAGAGGGAAGCATTGGCGTTGCCGAACCCGCCACACATTGTAGCCAGACCGTAGCGCGCTTCGGGCAGATCGGTTTTCATGATGTTATTTAAGGTAATAATAATTCGCGCTCCCGACTCACCCAGTGGATGACCCAGGGCTAAGGCACCACCCCAGAGGTTGGTCCTCTTGAAAGGGGCGTTATCTTCCAGGTTTAAGTCTCGCAGGCAGGCCAGGACCTGGCTGGCGAAGGCTTCGTTAATTTCGATCACATCAATATCATCAACAG
>JBFYYZ010000265.1:0-9599 GCA_041309745.1 Bacillota bacterium
GTTGCAGACCAACCCATTATAATAGCATTTGACCTGACTTGATATTGTGCATAATTTTTTGCGATATGTTTTGAAAGTGAAAGCATTGCACCTTTCGAACATCCATAAGCTGCACGTATAATATCTCCACCATATGCGTGAGTTGAAGAAATATGAACTATGGAGCCACCTCTTTTGATCATTTCTATCAGAGCATATTTGGAGCAAAAAAATGAAGACTTGAAATTTATTGAAAATATACTATCAAAGAGCTCCTCTGTCGTATCCAATATTTTTGCAGTACTCGTTATGCCGGCATAATTGACAAGACCATCAATCTGTCCATATTCATTTATTGCAGTGTCAATTAATTTTTTGCAGTTAGCTACGTCTTTAAGACAACCATTAACAAAAATAATTTCACCATCGTATTTTTCTTTTATATATTTAACTACATTGTCACCATCTGTTACATCCCTTCCGCCTATTACTACTTTGGCTCCAGCATTGCATGCTTCCTCAGCTATGGCCCTTCCAAGCCCTTTAGTCCCGCCACTTATAACAACTACTTTTTCTTTTAAAGTGATCTCCATAAAAAACTCCTTATACTGATCGTAGTTATTTATTTAAGATATAAAAACACCCAGCGCTTCTAGCTCTGTATTGCTTTGAGTGATTAACTTACTTTTTAAGGCATTTTTAAACGGCACTTCTTTAATTTCTAACCCGCTAATTCCAACCATAACGCCGGAGCGTTGTTCGCCTAAAAGAATGTCAGTTGCCTTAATCCCAAATTTGGTTCCCAGGATAATATCATCGGCAACGGGAGTCAGACCTCGAAGCGTAAAACCTAAGTCGGTAGTGCGGATCTCTTCTAATTTCTTTAGTCCAAGTTCTGATCGCAGAATCCTTCTAAGGATTTGCGAGATTCCACCCAATTTAGGATTACCAAAGTTATCTAATTCTGGAGCTTCTTCCATTAGAGCATTTATGACATTACTTTCTTTCCTTGAACGTTCAATAATCGGATCATCGTAAGCAATACTAGTGCCTTCGGCAACTACGATATTCACAAAATTTTGTTCATTATATATTTTTTTCACTGTATCACAAAAAGCTGAGAGATTTACTGGTTGCTCCGGAATTGTAATTATGTCTGCACCCGAGGCGATCCCTATGTCAAGAGCTAACCAGCCAGCATGTCTTCCCATAACTTCCACTAAAGAGATACGGCGATGAGCTCTTGCTGAGTCAGCGGTGCTCCTCGCCGCCTGTGCGCCAAAAGAAATAGCTGTACGAAAGCCAAGCATTACATCTGTACCGGATACATCATTGTCAATGCTTTTTGGAGCCATTACTACAGGTATTCCCAACTTCTCAAGATGCATTGCTGATAAAATTGTATCGTTACCGCCGGTACCTAAAATGCCATCAATCCTTAAATTCAAAAGATTTTTGATAATTTTCTGAGGTACTTTTTTAATTTCATTCTCATCATTAAAAGGGTTAAAACGCGAAGATTCGAGAATTGTACTTGAGCGATTTTCCAAACCTATAGCGTTTATTATACTCAAAGGCATCATATAGTCAGTAGGATTATCTGCAGACAGCCCTTCGAATGCATTCCGAACACCCCATATTTCAGCTCCGTATTTCTTAGTAGCTCTTCGAATCACAGAAGCAAGAAACGCATTTATTCCAGGACAATCACCACCTCCAGTAATTAATGCAATCCTTTTTGTCATTTATTTACCTCCACTCGTTTTAAAATCTGCAAACCTTCATCTTTTATGATGTTCAAAAGTTTAACTCTCTAATTGTTCGCAAAGTTAATACAGTTTGCGGCCAGTGCGATCGAGCCCAGCACACCGGATCTATTACCTAAACCCGGGTCAGTTATATAATCTTCAAGATCATTTGTAGCTAAAGGTAATTGGATGTAATTGTTATTCAGAGTTAATACATGTTCCCGTATCATTGGATATAGCTGTTTTCGATGCATAACTCCACCACCAATGATTATTCTTTCAGGAGATAACATGCAAATTAAATTGTAAACAGCCAAAGATAAATACTTAGCAGCTAAACTCCAGGCAGGATGATCGTCACTCAATTCACTTGCCTTTGCATTCCATCGTTCAGAGATTGCAGGGCCTGATGTCAATCCCTCTAAGCAGTCTCCGTGAAATGGACAATTTCCTTGAAAAGGATCTTCCAGCCAATCGTGTGTAATTCTCATGTGGCCCATTTCTGTATGCAATAATCCATGTAGAATTTTCCCATTAACTAGTGCACCACCTCCGACGCCAGTGCCGATAGTTAAATAGACAAAATTATTTATACCCTGAGCTGAACCCCAATAGTGTTCTCCCAATGTCGCGCAATTTACATCAGTATCAATAAATACTGGTATGTCAAATGCATTCTTTATTGAACCCAAAATATTTGTATCTGCCCACTGAGCTTTAGGTGGAGTTGTAATATAACCGTAGGTGGGGGACTGTTTGTTAATACTTACAGGACCGAATGAACCAATACCGATAGCAGATAGTTTACCAAATTGTTTTTGTTTGTTATTAAAGAATTCAATAGTTCTATTTATTGTTTGGGTAGGTGTGGTTGTCGGAAATTGGACTTCAGCTTTAATATCATCGGGTCCACTGCCGATCATACAAACAAATTTAGTGCCTCCAGCTTCTATACCCCCATACAAACAAGTCAATTTGTGGCCTCCAAAAATCTCACTTAAGAGTTTCGCTTTTTGTCTCATATATATCCCGGTCGCAGCAGAAACAAGCCTGTGCTTCTTCTGATATACAAGGCTGGCTGTTAACGATCATTGATGTGATATTTTTTCCGACCCCGGGCCCCAGCATTAAACCCTGACCGCACATGCCGACGGCTAAAAGGAGCCCTTCCAATCCCGGCGCAAAATCGATAATTGGTACACCGTCAGGAGTCATCGGGTAACAGCCGCGCCAGATCCGGCGGATCAGCAAGTTTTTGAATTTCGGGATTAAAGCGATCATCCTCGCGGCCAGTACTGGTAGAAACTCGGAAAGGTTCTCCCGGTTGGTACCGATGAATAAATCTTTAGGAGTGTAGCAGAATATAATTTGCCCCTCTTTATTCTGGCCAAAATAGAAGTTAGATGTTTTACCTTCAGGGCCGGGCCGCAAATCAACAATCAGCGGTGCCAGAAAATGTTCAATCGGCGCTGATATGCCAGCCTCGTGTGAATCGGGGGTAACGGGAATGTCAATTCCCAACAGTGGACCGTGTTCAGCTGCGTCTGATCCGGCCGCCAGCACCACCCAACAGGATTCGTAGCTGCCTTTGTCTGTTACCACACCTGTGATGCGATCCCCTACCCTTAAATAACCGGTAACCTTTTCATTCAAATGATATTCGGCTCCACAGCGCATTGCTTCACGTTTAAAAGCCACCGGAGACAAGATCGAAGAAACCTGGCCGTCATCGGGTGAATAAGTGCCACCGCGCAGGCCTTCGGGATTGACTCCCGGAATGATCTCCCTGATCTCATTTGGTCCCACCCAATCAATTTTCAGGCCGTATTTTTTCTGAATCGGTAATAGTGAGGTTAAGGTTTGCTCAATTCTTTCATCATAGACAGGGAAACAGTAGCCACCCGGCTTCCAGTCGATGTTAAAACCGTATTCTTCCTTCCAGGTGGAAAAGATGCGGATGCTTTCCTGGCCGATACTGATCTTGCCGGGATCGGAGTGAGTAGCCCGTACTCCACCTATCGCTGTTTTATTCTCACCCTGGCCGACAGCTGAACGGCGGTCGATTACCAGCACCTTTAAACCGGCATGGGCCAGCTGATAAGCCGTCGGGTTGCCAACACTTCCCGCGCCAACTACAATAACATCGTAAACTTTTTTCAAAGTCATTACTTTGGTCCCTCCGGTTGATCGGCAATAAAGTCACCCAGGTGAACCTCGGCAACCAGTGGCCTATGAGTAGGCATGGTGATTTCTTCCAGTGGCACGCCCTCTTCACGGAAGATCCTTAATATCAGATCGGTACAGGTTTTTCCGTTACAACCACCCAGTCCAGTTCTAACTACAGCCTTAAGCTGATTCATATCACGGACACCGTCGCTGATCGCCGCTACAATTTCGCTCTTTCTAACTCGCTCGCAGCGGCAGACTATGGGATCAAGAGGATCTTCAACCAGTGCACTAATCGGGGTACCCTCTTCGATTTCACGGATCATAAAACCAGCAACTTTCAGCTTGTCTTCTTCCGGCACCTCAAGCAGCAAAAGCCGCCTGCTGTTTTGCACTTCGCGGTCACGGTAGGCAATAACCCGGCCCTTGCCGACCACATTTCCTTCCATGTCCGTCGTCTTTACCTCACGATCAAGCGGGATAGTGTTATTGACAAATTCATAGGGCATCATCAATAGAGCTCGTTCTTTTTGTGGATCGTAATCCTCGATAACGAGGTTGATAGCCAGTCCCGGGCAGGCCAAAACACACTGGCCACAGCCGATACACTCTCCGCCAAATTCGGGTAAAGCCAGGATCGAGCCCGGCATCAGGATGCAGCTGTTAGGGCAGGCCTCGGTACAGGGGTTACAGGGTATCTCCTGCATGCAGCGGATTAAGGGGTAAACCGGAACATCAAGCGCCTGCGGTAAAAAGGGATTGCTTTCGCCGGGGCGGTGTTTGAGCATTTCGCCGAAATCTTCCCAGTTACTCGGCACCGGAATATCGATGCCCATATCCTGAGCGATTTTGCGGCCGGTAATTTTACCGGAAAAAATGGCAGCCGAAGCTTCAGCAATCTCTTCGGCATCGCCGGCAGCATAACACTTAATACCGTATTCACTGGCCTTAATCAGCAGTTCATCTACCGGGCTTAAGCCTACAGCAATCAGGACAGTATCGACCGCAAACGAACGCTCAGTGCCGGTAATAGGTTTAAATTGCTCATCAACTGCAGCTACGACAACCCGCTCTACCTCGTCCCTCCCTTCGATTCGCAGGACTGTATGTGAAGTCCAGATCGGAACGCCCAATCGTTTTATCTTATCTTCGTGTACCTTGTAACCACCGCAGCGCGGCAATGCTTCAACCAGACCCACAACATCTATTCCGGCCTGCAGGGCATGGTATGCCCCAATTAAACCAACATTACCGCCACCGACAATAAACAACCGCTCAGCACAGCGGACCAGGTCGCGGTTAACCAGGGTTTGAAATGCTCCCGCTCCGTAAACACCGGGCAGATCGGCACCGGGCAATGCCAGGCTTTTTTCCCGGGCGCCGGTCGAAAACAGTACACTTTTGGCGCGGACTAGCTGGTAACGGCCCTTTCCAGATACTCCGAACAACCCATCGCTATAAACCCCGACAACCGTTGAATCATACCAGATGTCGACTGTAGGCAACCCTTTTAGTGAGTCGGTTAAAATATTGCCGATGTGAATACCGCGTTCCCCTGCGTAACAGTCTTTTACGGAACCGAAAAAATTATGGGTCTGTAGGCTAAGCTTGCCGCCAAGATCATGTTTATCATCGATAATCAGCGTATTAACATTTACATTGCCAAGTTCAATTGCAGCACTGATCCCGGCCGGTCCTCCACCAATAATTAAAACATCAACATCATATTCGGGAGTTTTCGGAATCACTGCTGTTTCCGGTGGCAGATCCTTCAGCTCAGGCAAACCTTCGACGCTGAAAACTTCCAGCCCTTCCTCCACAGGAGTCATGCACCCCTTCACCGGTTTACCATCGACGATGACCATACATTGCGAACATTGTCCATTTACACAATAAATGCCCTGGGCACCGCCATCTCGATCATGGTGACCGAAAATATGAATTCCGGCAGCATATAATGCAGAAGATAGCGCCTCACCTTTCCTGGCTTTAATTTTCTTACCGTTAAAAGAAAATACCGTATCGGGAGAAGAAAGCGGCGCCAGGATCGGATGGTTTTGGACCCGGTGCGGGGATGCTAAGACATCGCCGTCCTGTTCATCTCCGGCGAAAGATGCTTTCAATGTAAAATCAGGTCGAGGTGCAGTCGAAAAGCGCCAGGCTCCCGGGCGCAAAAGCAAAGAATACTGTAGATACTCGGCCAGGCTGGTGCATTTAAAATCGCTGTTAGCTTTGTGGTTTTCCAGTAAACGCTGTTGCTCTGCAGGGTTAAGCTGAAATGTAAAGGGCTCTTCCTGCTTAATGAGCACTTTAAACTTCTCCAGATTATCTGCTCTGGCCACTGAGTCAAGCAGGTCGCTGATTACCGGTTCTTTCAGTAGCATTTTAAATAACAGATGCAGCTCTGGCAGGTAATTATGATCAAAGTTAGGGTCACTTACTGATGCGGTGGAAAGCTCCTGCGGTACAGTAATTTTAAGCTCAGGTTTATCTTTTAGCCAGCTTAGAATCTTTAAAGCCAGATCCATTCCGCTGTCGTTAACTAAATCCCCTGGAATTACAGCATGAAGCTCTGCTTTCAGCTTACTCGTCTCATCTTTGTAACGACTCCAAACCAACTCAGGCCCTGCCTGTCCGGGATAAGGTTCGAGTAAGGCAATACGCTGATCATTAAGGCCACAATAATCAGCCAGCTGTCTGGCAATCAACGTCCGCTCTTCTCCCAGGTCTCCACCCTGCCTGTAAGGGCAGGTTAGCCGGTCGCGGCACATCATTCCTACTCCGGCAGCTCCTGCTGCCAGGCAATACAGCAGCGTTTCGATGCCCACCCTGCCGATACAGCTAACCCTGATCAGCTCGTCAGTGCTTTCCGGAAAAGGGGATCTGGAGCAGGCAAAGACTAGATATTTGCCCTTTAAATCACGATTAATCAAGTCAGCGGGCAAGCTGTTCAGCGCTGAGTCCTCTTTCTGGGTGATCGCACCCGTGGGACAGGCACCGGCACAGATACCACAGCCGACACAGGTAGTTGGTGATATCCTGGCCGTTGGCCGTCCTTCCGTGTCCAGGGTAACCCGTGGTATTGAAAAGGGACACACTTCCTCGCAGACACCACAGCCGCGACAGAGTTCCGGATCAACGGAACAGATCGGAATTGTAAATTCCCGATTCCAGATTTTTAATTTCTGATCGTGCTGTTCCATTGGAATAGCGCCGGTGGGACATAGATAAGCACAGGTCCGGCAACCGGTGCAGGATTCCGCTGTGCCGGAAAGATCAGGCCCGATTTCTTTGGCAATTCCGCGATTCAGGGTGGAGATGGCACCAGGTCCTAAATCCTGGCAGACTCGTGTACAGAGTCCGCACATAATACATTTTTCTGACCTATCATGCAGGGTGAAAGTTGTTTGATCGATGCCCTCTAAACGGGCCAGTTCTCTGATCTGCTCCGATTCGGGACAGTGGGCCAGGTAGAGTTGCAGAAGTGTCCTTCTTGTCTCGAGAACGTTTGCTGAACGGGTGGATACAATTAATCCATCCTCGGCCGGGTAAAGGCAGGAGGTAACAACGCGCGAATCACCCCGCCACTCTTCTTTGCTTATTTCAACCACACAGAGCCGGCAGGAACCGCTGGGAACCAAAGACGGGTGGTGACAAAGGGTAGGCACATAGATACCTTTTTCATTCAATATTTCGAGCAGCATTTTACGTTTTTCGGTTTCTATTTTGCGTCCGTCAACCGTAATTGTAATTAGATCTTTCATTATTACCTCTCCGGGTAGTCTGCTTTAATTATCTTGCTCTCTCTGATCTTACTTCTTGATTAAGACGTTACGCGGTATAATATCGATCGCTGCAAAGTTACAGGTGGCTTTGCAGAGTCCGCACTGGTTGCAGAGCTCCTGGTTAATAATATGTTGTTCTTTCTTCTCGCCGCTGATCGCCTGCTGCGGGCAAAGCCTGGCGCAACGGTGACATCCGGTACAGTTCTCGTTAATTTTGTAGGAGATCAGGTTGCGGCAAACACCGGCCGGACATCGTTTCTCTTCAATGTGAGCTAAGTATTCGTCACGAAAATGCAGAAGCGTACTGCGTACCGGGTTTGGCGCCGATTTACCTAACCCGCAAAGCGATCCGGTTTCGAGCACCTTTAAAAGCTTTTCTATTCGTTCCAAATCTGCGGGCACTCCATTGCCGGCGCAGATTCTTTCGAGGATTTCGTGCAGCTGATCAAGACCTAACCGACAGGCAGAACATTTACCACAGGATTCCTGGCTCAGGAAGTCGGTAAAATAACGAGCCACATCGACCATACAGGTATCCTCGTCCATGATGATCATACCGCCGGAGCCCATCATCGAACCCTCACGGGTTAACGAGTCAAAATCAACTTTTAAATCAAGCTTGTCCGCAGGCAGACATCCACCTGAGGGGCCACCGGTCTGCACCGCTTTAAATTCCTTATCACCCAGGATTCCACCACAAATTTCATAAATTACTTTTCGCAGTGTTATCCCCATCGGCACCTCAACCAGGCCGGTGTTCTTAACCTTGCCGACCACTGAAAATACCTTAGTTCCCGTGCTCTGCGGGATACCGGTAGCAGCAAACCAATCTGCACCATGGTCAATAATTAGTGGCACATTAACAAAGGTTTCAACATTGTTAAGAACAGTAGGTTTATCGTAGAGACCGCGTTCAGCTGAGCGGATATATTTGGCCCGCGGTTCGCCAACTTTGCCCTCGATCGATTGCATCAGGGCCGTTGATTCGCCACAGACAAAAGCGCCGGTACCGCGGTTTATGGTGATATCGAAATGAAAATCAGTACCGCAGATGTTGTGGCCGAGAAAGCCGGCCCGGCGTGCTTCGTTGATCGCTGTCTGGAGATGTTTCAGCGCCCGTGGATACTCTTCACGCACGTAGATGTAGCCCTCGCTGGCCTGCACCGCATAGGCGCAGATGATCATCCCTTCTAAAACCGCATGAGGATCGCCTTCCATGATGCTTCGATCCATAAACGCTCCCGGGTCTCCTTCATCGCCATTGCAGATTACATAGCGGATGTCCGCCTTGATCCGGGCGGATGAACGCCATTTGCGTCCGGTGGGGAATCCGCCGCCACCCCTGCCGCGCAAGCCGGATTTTTCAACCTCGCTTATTACTGCTTCAGGAGAATGATTGTAAAGAGCTTTCAAAAGAGCTCCATAACCACCTTGAGCAATGTAGTCAGTAATATCAAGGGGATTGACATTACCCACATTGCGTAAAGCCAGGCGCTGTTGACCGGCAAAGAAAGGAATCTGATCATATGCCTCCACTCCCTGATCCGATCCGGCATCATGGTAAAGCAGTTTATCAACCGGTTTTTTACCAATCACCGTTTCTTCGATAATCAGGGGCACATCTTCCGGGGTAACGTTGTTATAAAAGATTTTCTCTGGGTGAATAATGACCAGTGGACCTTTTTCACAAAAGCCCTGGCAGCCAACCCTTTTAATACCAAGCTTAACTGCGTTTTTCTGCGCAGCCAGGGTCAACCCTTTTTCGAAAGCTTCTGCTACCTTAAGGCTGCCCTTGGCCAGGCACCCGGTTCCGGCGCACACCATAACCATTGGTTCTTCCGGATCTCTTTTTTCTAAAATCGAGCTCTTAAGCAGCTGATAATCTTCAATCGAGGCAACTTTACCGGCAATCACCGGTAAC
>JBFYYZ010000266.1:0-3345 GCA_041309745.1 Bacillota bacterium
CCACCTTCAATGTGCGCGCCTCAGTTGAAAAGTATATCGATAAGGTAACAGCGTACATTCTGGCCGATATTAACCTTGACTTTGACCGTAATTACCGCATTAGTGAAATTGAAGCTATTGCTAAAACCATACCCCAGGTCGTAATGGTTGAGCCGCGCAGTGCAGCAACAGCGCAGCTATTAGATGATCAGGGCGAAGCCCTGGAAACAGTTGAAATTTGGGGAACTCCACCTGAAGCTTCAACAATTAAGCCAATATTACTCGATGGCCGCTGGCTAGTAGCCGGCGATCGAAATGCTATCGTCTTAAATGAAGCTTTCATTTCCAATTACCCAAATCTTCAGGTGGGCGATATAATTAAGTTCAATATCAAGCATCGTGAAATCAGCTTTGTAATCGTCGGTTTTTTCCAGTTTATCGGCAATAACTTTTTTCTGGCCTATGCGCCAATCGATTATTTAAATGAAGTAAACGGCAATCGAAACAAAGCGGCTAATTACCAGGTAGTTGCCGACGTCAGCCTGGTTGAGCAGAATCGAGAAGAAGCCCTGGCCCGCACCCTGGATGAAACCTTCCGCTCATCTGGTTTCTCAATCCGGAGCGCCTCTACCAGTAAAAGCATCCGCGGCAATGCTACGCTTGGTCTTGATACGATGACCTTCTTCCTGTTGATCATGTCCGGTTTAACGGCCCTGGTTGGCAGTATTAGTCTGACCGGGACCATGGGGATGAATGTGATGGAGCGCACCCGCGAAATAGGCGTCATGCGCGCCATCGGTGCAACCGATCGGCAGGTAATGAAGCTGGTGCTTACTGAAGGAGTGATCATTGGTTTGATCAGCTGGTTTATCGGTGTTATTTTAGCCTTTCCAATCAGTTATCTGATGTCGTATATCATCAACATGTCCATTTTTGGCGTAACCGGTGAATTTTCCTTCACCATCACGGGTTTTATCATCTGGCTTGGCATCGTCCTGATCCTTTCAGTGTTAGCCGGTCTGATCCCGGCCAATAATGCCGCCAAGCTGACCATCCGGGAGGTGCTCTCCTATGAATAAGCGCCTGGGAGCTGATTAAAGTACTGCGCTGGCCATCTGTGCCTGAAAATGTTTATGATACGGGGGGATAATAAAATGAAAAAGCGCGTGTTTTTGGTGATCACAGTTTTATTGATCATCTTTATTGCAGCAGGCTGCTATCTAATTCCAACTGAAAAGGAACCGGAATCAAATCCGGTGCCGACGCCGGTAACAGATGCAGGGGTGATCGCAGAAGCCAACCTCGTGCCTGCTAAATACAGCGCGCTGCGTTTTGCCTTACCCGGAAAAGTTGCTGAAATCACTGTGGCAGAAGGTGATCTTGTTGAAAAGGGGCATATTTTAGCCCGTCTTGGCAATGTCGAATCGCTTGAAGCACAGCTGTTGGCGGCAGATTTGGCTGTTGTCGAAGCAGGGCAGCGACTTAAAGAAGTAAATCGGTATCATGCTGATACTGATTCAATAGATTTGGCAAAAGCTGCGCTGGATGTAACAAAAAATCAGCAACTGGCGGCGCAAAGAACCCTGGATGATGCCAAAATTGCCGGCTTAGAGCCGCTCGAGGCACAACTGCTGGCAGCTGATTTGGCGGTCATGGAGGCTGAACAATCGCTAAATGAGCTCGAAAAGCACAATGCTGATCAGGATGCACTTGATTTGGCAGGAGCTGCTTTGGATACGGCAAAAGGTCAGCAGCGGGCGGCCCAAAGGGCCCTGGATGATGCCAGCACGGTCAGTTACGAGCCGCTCGAGGCGCAGCTTTCAGCAGCCGATTTGGCAGTTATGGATGCGGATCAAAAGCTGCGGGAATTGGAAAGAAAGCGTCTTGATCAGGATGATGTTAGTCTGGCACAAGCCGCCTATAACCTGGCAAAAGGTCAGCAGCGGGCGGCAAGAAAGGCTTTGGAGGAAGAGGTAAAGCTTACGGCCCCGTTCGCCGGTAAGGTGATAAGCATCGAACTGGAAGAAGGAGTCTATACTTCACCAGCCGAAGTAGCCATAGTCTTAGCAGATAATTCTACCTGGTATCTGGAAACATTCGACTTAGATGAAAATGAGGTAGTCAGGATCAGTGAAGGAGATCGGGTGGAAATACTTTTTGATGCCCTGCCCGGTCAAAGCTTCGCCGGCGAAGTTGAATCGATCAGCGAATATTTCCTTGAGCGTTTTGGTAATGTCACCTACGTGGTGAGGATCAGCCTCGCTGGAAAAGACGAACAGTTACGCTGGGGGATGACCGCTGAGGTCAGGTTCCCGGAGTGATCAATCTGCTAGGTTAACCTGATAACGGTACCTATGGGGTAATGTTTGCTACAATAATACTTAGTCTTTACTTTACCGGCACATTAAAGGAGTTGATCTTGTGGTTAGCACAGCTTCAATGATATCGATGGTCATAACCCTCATCATCTGTTTCGGCCTGCCGATTGGCCTGGTTATCTACTTTTATAAAAAAGAGGGTATTGCCCTGGTAGCAGTGGCCGTTGGCGCGCTGGTCTTCCTGGTTACCCAGGTCCTGATCAGGATTCCGATTCTCACTTATCTTTCCACCCTGCAGTGGTACCAGCAGATGGCTGCTAATCTTTTTATTATTGCCCTCTTCTTATCCCTTACCGCCGGCATTTTCGAAGAGGTGGGCCGTTATTTCGGGTTTAAGATTTTTCTTAAGAAACACCTCTCCTGGAAAAACGGCGTCGCCTTTGGCATCGGCCATGGTGGCATAGAAGCAATAGTGTTGGTCGGGCTTGCCTATATCAACAACCTGGTTTACAGCTTTTTAATTAATTCCGGCCAGTTTGTTGACACTATCGCTCCCCAGCTTGGTCCGGAGTTGTCCGCATATCTCTTATCGCAGTTAACCGAAATGCCGTTCTACATGTTTCTGGTTGCCGGTCTGGAAAGAGCCTTTACTATTGTAATCCACATTGCCCTGTCGCTAGTTGTGCTTCTCGCGATAACAAAAGGTAAAACCATCTATCTACTCTATGCCATCCTGTTGCACGTGGCAGTTAACCTACCGGCAGTGCTCATCTCCGGCCTGGGCTATAACATCTTATACGCTGAGCTCTATCTGCTGGTTCTGGCTATAATCGGGGTCATCTTTATCAAACGCTCCCGCCACAGCTTCCCGGCCCTTGAATCAGACTAAAGCTGCTCCAATCTAATAGCGGGTAACAAAAACTCCCTCCCCCTTGAGGGGAGACGGGGTTGTTGATAACCTTTCACAGACGGGATGCAGAGGAGGCGCATTAATAATGCCTGACCGGTCTACCCAGTCTTTAATTGCTGTTAACCTGATCAATATTTT